>SBHG01000052.1 GCA_006226305.1 Alphaproteobacteria bacterium
GGCCCTAGGCCCGTTCAACCCTAAAACCACCCCTTTTTGCCGCAAAATTAGCGGTTAAAGGCCGCCGCGTCCGCCCGGGCAATCCAGCCGCCGCCGAGCACCCGAGCGCCCGCGCCTGCTTCGTAAAAGACGCAGGCCTGGCCGGGCGAAATCCCGTCCTCGCCCTCGGTCAGCGTCACATGCACAGCCCCGTCCCGCACGGTCAGCCGGGCCGGCATCGGCGGGCGTGTGGAGCGCACCTTGACCTGACAGTCGAGGCCCTCTGGCCCCAATGCCGTAAGGGCCGTGTCCCCCAGCCAATTGACCTCGCGCAAGTCAAGCTCACGGGAAAGCAGCGCCTCACGCGGGCCGACAATCACCGCGCGCTTGGCCGGATCTAGCCGAACCACATAAAGCGGATCGCCAACCGCGACTTTCAAGCCCCGCCGCTGGCCAACCGTATAGTGGATAATGCCTTCATGGGTGCCCAGCACCCGCCCATCGATATGGACGATCTCACCGGGCTCGGCCGCACCGGGGCGCAGCCGCTCAATGACGGTGGTATATTTGCCTTCCGGCACAAAGCAGATGTCCTGGCTCTCCGGCTTGGCGGCCACTTGCAGGCCAAATCGCTCGGCGAGGCCCCTTGTCTCCGCCTTGGTGAGCCCGCCGAGCGGAAAGCGCAAAAAGTCGAGCTGCTCCTGTGTGGTCGAAAACAAAAAGTAGCTTTGATCCTTGTCCGGATCGGCGGCCCGGTGGAGCTCCGCTTTCACCGCGCCCGGCACATGTTGGATATAGTGACCGGTCGCCATGCAATCGGCACCGAGGTCCTTTGCCGTCGCCAGAAGGTCTTTGAACTTCACCCGCTCATTACAGCGGATACAGGGGATCGGCGTCTCGCCCGCCAGATAGCCTTCGACAAACTCTTCCATGACGGAGTCGCGAAAGCGGTTCTCATAGTCGAGGACATAGTGGGGAATGCCGATCTGGTCGGCCACCCGCCGCGCATCATGAATATCCTGCCCCGCGCAGCAGGCGCCCTTCTTGGCAAGCGCCGCTCCATGGTCATAAAGCTGCAGGGTGATGCCGATGACGTCATAGCCCTCCTCTTTGAGGAGCGCGGCGACAACCGAGGAATCCACCCCGCCGGACATGGCGACCACCACGCGCGTCTCCGCCACCGGCTTGGCAAATCCCAATCCGTTGAGGTTTTCAGCGCTTTTTGCGGTCGCAGTCATGTCGATCCATTGGTCAAAAAAGGGGGGTTGAGGCCCCGAAAGAGAGGGTTTTAGAAATTTTGCCCAGGGGCCTCAAGTTTTTTCAAAAAAAATATTTCGGCGGTCCGAGCCGCCCCGTCCCGCATCGAAACACAAATATAGGGGCCTGGCGGCATTTTTTAAGGCCACTTTCACGACTCTAAACAGATCCCCATGGGAAGGTTAACGCCGCGCCGACAATTTGACTAAAATTACAAGTAAATTCAATGAGTTACCCCTGATTTTCTGCGGTCCGGTTAGCCTTTTTTTAAAATCGCCGCGTTATTGTGCTCCTCAGTAACAGTAAAGGAGTTCAGTACAAATGGTGGAGTCACAACCCACACGGATCAACTATGTGATCGGACCGGACGGCAGTCCCTTGACCATCGCGGATCTTCCGCCGGCCAATACCCGCCGCTGGGTTATCCGTCGCAAGGCCGAAGTCGTGGCGGCGGTACGTGGAGGTCTGATCACGCTCGAAGAAGCTTGCGACCGTTACAAATTGTCCCTGGAAGAATTTCTAGCCTGGCAACGGGCGATTGAACGCCACGGACTGGCTGGACTTCGAACCACGCGGATTCAGCAGTATCGCAACTAGCGATCAAACATTCCTTTTTAAAGGGGCACGAAAAGGCCTTGCGATAAATCGCGAGACCTTTTTCTTGTGAGTTAAATCAAGAAACACGGCTACAAACCCACTCGGACTCTTGACGGGATTCCGCAAATCACCTTTATCTAGATCCAGATCGTGTCCTCCCTTGGACACATGAGAAACGTCAAATTCAATTCGACATAAGTGTTGGGGCAGCAAATGCGTGTACGCACCTTTTCAGCCGATACGGCAGACGAGGCACTGAAAAGAGTCCATGAGGCCTGGGGGGACGCGGCGAAAATTCTTTCGACCTACGAAAGCCCACGTGGCCGGGGAGCTGAAGTGCGCGCCACTCTTGCGGACGACGCTGCAAACCACGCTGTCGACCATGAAACAGACAACGTCACGCCGCTCAACCCTATAGATGCTGATCTGGAACGTCGCCTGCGCGCTGAAATCGCCGCAAGCGCGGTCAAACCCCAGCGCGATCGTTTAACGGAAGCTTTGAACCGCCACCAAACACCAAAACCCATCGTCAAAAAAATTGTCGATCAAGCAGAGCGCGCCCGCCTGCAAGATGACATCCTTGCCTTGGGCAGCGCTTTTGATGGTTGGGGTCTCTTCGATCCGATCCCAGTCAAAACAAATGCCGAACTTCTTTTCTTCGGCCTCGACGAAGAAGCCGTGCTGGCAACGATGGATGCCTTTGAAGCCCAAGGACGCCTACACCGGAGCGAAACCCGTTTTGACAAAGCCGCTCTGGACAATTGGACCAGCCAGCAAATTGTGCCGCTTGCGACCCGCGTCAAAAACCAAAAGCTTGAACCTGTTCTTGTTTTGCCTTTTGACACCAGTCAGACCCAGATCAAACAATCCGTCGAAATACTTGCCGCCATGGGCGGACACCGCCTGGTCATGACCAACGTCGGCGAAACCAGAGTGCTCGGCGGTTTGATCAGTGCCGGCTGTCACCCTCGCGCGCGCCTCGCTCAGGTCCTGTTGACCGAAGAGCATGGCCGCCGTCTTGAGGTCCTCAACCCCCTCTCGCTCGCCCGGTTGGCCCTGTTCTGGTAGGCAAAAGGCCAAATTTACCGCCGAGATTCGCCGCGATCTTGAATATTTTCCCAGGTTTTTCAGATAGTTAACAAACCTACTTTGGATTGTTAACGATATGTAATAATCTCCCGTCAGGGTTGGGGCGTACCGGGGTGAAATGGCAACGCTCAGCCATTGAAAAACTTGAAAAAGGGGAATTCACATTATGGATATGGCGCAATTGCAAGATATCGTTCGCGAAGCCATGGATACGGGTAACACACTCCAGTCAGGCATCATCGCTGTCCTTTGCGGTCTGATGATCGGTCGTTACGGCCAGGTTTTGTACTTCACCGTTATTGCTCTCTTGCTGGACCTGTTGATCGTACCTATCGGATTTAGTGTCTACGAAAGCGACATGGATTTCTCCGGCGTGGTGGATACCGGTACAGATCTCGTAAACTCCTACATCGATAATCCTAAATATGTTGTCGTCATGGCGGTCTTCTTCCTGATCGCAACATCGATTGTCTTCGCCATCAAATCTGTCATTCGAAGATAAGCCAAATTCAAATCCGTTCTATCTCAACGGAAGGGGCGCGCCGCACTTCGCAAGAAGTGGCCAGTCGCGCCCCTTTTTGTTAGGATAAAATGTAAATTACGTCAGCCCCCAAGAAGGAGCCATCCCCTATGGCAAACCTGATACTCCTGGCAATTGTTGGCCTCATCGCCCTTTGGGTGGTGAGCACCTACAACGCACTCGTCAAAAACAGAAATCTGGTCAAGGAAGGCTGGAGCGGCATTGAAACGCAATTGAAGCGCCGCGCCAACCTGATCCCCAATCTGGTGGAGACCGTCAAAGGCTATGCCGCCCACGAAAAGACAACACTGGAAGAAGTGACCGCCATGCGCTCCCGCGCCATGGGCAGTGAAAGTGTTGCCGAACGCTCCGTCGCCGAAGGCGCCCTCACCCAGGCCTTGGGTCGCCTCTTTGCGGTTGCCGAGGCCTACCCGGACCTCAAGGCCAATGAAAATTTTCAATCCCTGCAAAAGGATCTGTCCGAGATCGAAGATCAGATCCAGATGGCGCGGCGTTATTACAACGCCACCGTTCGCGACAACAATGTGAAAGTGGAAAGCTTTCCCAGCAATCTTGTCGCCAAGCAGTTCAAATTTGAAATCGCCGATTACTTCGAAATCGAAGACGATGGCGACCGTGCCGTGCCAGAAGTGAAATTCTGACCACATGCCGCGCCCCTGTCTGATTGCACTGAGCTTCCTCTTCTGGACGCTCACCCCCCCGGTCGCTTTCGCTGCCGAACGCATTCTTTCTTTTGAAAGCGATATCCGGATTGAAGCTGACGGCGACCTCATCGTTTCAGAGACCATCACGGTTCGCGCCGAGGGCAATCAGATCCGCCGTGGCATCTACCGCACCTTTCCAACCAATTACAAAACGGCTGATGGTTTCTCGGTTCGCCCGGGCTTTGAAGTTTTAAGCATCCACCGCGACGGTCAGAACGAGCCCTATCTTGTCGAAAACATCTCTGGTGGCAAACGTATCCGCATCGGTAGCGCAGACAGGCTCCTTTCCACCGGCACCCATCGCTATCAGATCCAATACCGCACCACCCATCAGCTTGGGTTTTTCGATGATTATGACGAGCTTTACTGGAATGTGACGGGCAATGAGTGGGACTTCCCGATTGACCAGGCTCGTGTGAGCATTCATCTGCCGAGGGGCATCTCCGCACTTAGAATGAAGGGCTACACAGGTGGGTTTAAAAAGAGCGGCACCGCCTATCAGTCCACCTCAGAACCAGGCATGGCATACGCTTGGACAACAGGCGCCCTCGGACCTCGTGAGGGCTTCACCTTCGCTGTCAGCTGGCCCGTGGGTTATGTCGCCCGCCCCACCCCGGAAGAAAAGGCCCAGCGCTTTTTTGTCGACAACGCCCCAACCATGATCGCCTGGATCGGCTTGATCGTTGTTTTCTTTTACTACTACCGCACCTGGGATGTGCGCGGCCGCGACCCGCAAGAAGGCACCATCGTGCCGCGTTTCGCACCGCCTGAAGGGTTCTCCCCCGCCGCCTGTCGCTATGTCTGGAAAATGTCCTATGACCGCAAGGCCTTCACGGCAGCCCTCATCAATATGGCCGTCAAGGGTTTCATCCGCATTGAGGACGAGGGCAAGAGCTACCGCATTAAAAAGGTGGGGACGAACCCGGATGTGCTCTCCCCCGGTGAATACCGCATTGCCAGCCGCCTTGTCGGGACCCGCCAGTCCATCAGCTTGAAGCAGGACAATTACAAAGACATTGGCGCCGCGGTGAACGCTTTCTCCGATTCCCTGGAAGCGGAATATCAAAGCAAATACTTCGTGACAAACCTGCGCTATTTTATCTACGGACTACTGCTTTCCGTTGGCATTCTGACTGCCTCAATAGCCGCGATCCGTCATGGCAATGCCGAGACCTTTATCTTCGGCGGCGCGGTCGGCCTGTGGACCCTTGCCATTGGCTTCCTGCTCTTTCGCACCTACCGCAGCCTTGGAAATTTTCGCCGCCAAGTTGGCAGCAGTGTCAAAAACCTTTTTGTTTTCCTGATCTTCGCGATCATTCTGTTCAACGCCATGGGAGCTCAGGTCTTTGCGCTTTTCAAATTCGGCGTCAGTGCCAATCTGCTGACCGCCCTCGCCCTTTTCGGCATTTTCGCCTGCAATATTGCCTTTTATTATCTCTTGCGCGCGCCCACCCAGCTTGGCCGCCTTATCCTCGATGAAATCGAGGGCTTCCGCATGTATCTCGCCAAGGCGGAGCACTACCGCCTCGACAAGCTCCACGCGCCAGAGCAGACCCCTGAACTTTTTGAAAAATTCCTGCCCTATGCCATGGCCCTGGATCTGGAAACAGAATGGACCGAAGGCTTTGATGAGGTCTTGAAACGCGCCGCTGAAGAACGCGGCACCCCCTATCAGCCCTTATGGTATTCCGGCCATCGCTGGAACGCCGCGCAGCCCATGGCCTTTGCCAGCGGCCTGTCGAGCTCCATGGCAACAGCGGTGTCAGCTGCCGCCTCTCCCCCCGGCTCATCATCCGGGTCCGGCGGCGGCGGCTTTTCAGGCGGCGGTGGCGGCGGCGGTGGTGGCGGCGGCTGGTAGACTTCTGACCTAGCGGCGGCTCAGCCGAAACGGTCCACCCCCCAAGCCAAAGACAAAGAGCAGCCCTCCGATCATGCCAATGCGGGCCAGCAAAAGATCAGAGCCATCTACGAGCAGCCGCCCATGATTGCCGGTCAGACCAAATTGCTGTGACGTCAGAAATATCACCAGCAAAATGAGCATCAAGGCGGCAAACCGGGATCGATAGCCCAGCACCAACCCCAGCCCGGCCAGAATCTGAACGCCAATGAGGAGCGGAAGGACAACCTCGGGCACGGGAAAATCGAAATCAGGCGCGCCGATCCGTCCGTCCCGCCAATCCCGCGCCGCCAAAGCACCCGGCAGAAGAAAGACGAGCCCCAGAACCACACGCCCACCTAAAGCGGCAAACCGCATCGGCCAGGTCATGGGGCCATCAGTCCCGGAAATTCACATATTGCATGGGTTGCTCGAGGTCGAGCCCCTTCACAAACTGGATGACCTCCTGCAGGTCGTCACGCTTCTTGCCGGTGACCCGAAGCTCGTCGCCTTGAATCGCCACCTGCACTTTCATCTTTGCGCCCTTGATATCCTTGACGATTTTCTTGGCGAGGTCTTTGTCGATACCTTCTTTAACCACGGCGCGCTGACGCACCGACTGACCGGCTGCAGGCTCGACTTTTTGGTAGTCGAGCATCGCCGCATCGATTTTGCGCTTGGCCAGATTGCCCTGCAGGATTTCATGCAGCTGTTTCAGCTTCAAATCGTCGTCCGCAAAGAGCGTAATAACCGCCTCGGCCAGCTCCAACTTGGACTGAGAGCCCTTAAAGTCATAACGCTGCGAAATTTCTCGCATGGCGTTTTGCACCGCATTGTCGACCTCGCTGAGGTCCACCTTCGAAACAATATCAAAACTCGGCATGAAGCTCTCTCCCACTCATTCTGGCCTGCAAGAATTGGCCGCTTGAGATATCACGAAACCAGTTTTGGTCAAGATTATGTCAAAAATTCAGCCCCTTCAGCGTTAAATTTTCCGATCTGACGCTGACGTTCAAAGAAAAAATAGAGTAAATTGAGACGTCGGTGATTCGTTTTTTGTACACAGGTTTGAAGGTCTTAAGCCTTTGATTCTAAAAGGATCAGGGAGAGGTTACGGAAAGGGTTGTTGACCCATTACTTTAACCTCCGCCAATAAGGTCTTACCCCTTTGAACGAATTTTCTGGCACGCGATTAAGGTTTGTTAAGCATTTGGGCCTAGTTTGGACACTCGGGTTAACCATGATTGTCAACCGAACACATTTGCAGCGCCGGGAAGCGCTGGGGGGTTCCAAAGTCACGGAGATAAAAAATGCGTGTATTGCTGATCGAAGACGATAGCGCGACAGCCCAGTCCATCGAGCTGATGCT
>SBHG01000013.1 GCA_006226305.1 Alphaproteobacteria bacterium
CCGAACGTTCGGTAAAATTGGAACCACTTGGATCATCGATAACCAAACGAATGAATTTCAGACCTGAGGCGTCATCTGTAAAGGACACCGAAACCGCAATTTGCTGATCTCCTTGGCCCGTATCGATCGATTGTGGCGAAAAGACCAAATCGGTGAGTATGGGGGCTTCATAGTCTGCGGGAGTGTAGTTCACCACAAGTTTTGGGCGGAAGCTTGGATCCACTAGATAGTCAGAGCTAAAGAATTCTGACCAATTGTTATTGGTATTTGTCGGCCTTAGTTGAAGTCCATAATTTGCATGGGTGCCATCCTGCCATTGATTGTACAAATCCGTAATATCGATTGAATAGAAGTCCAAACTGGAAGGCGCCGGGTGGGGGCCACTTTCGTTAGTTGTGGATGGGCGGTCCGCCCACCAAAGTCGATCGTTGTCGGATCCGGTGCCACTGGTCTTCCAGTCCCACGGCTCAGTTATCCGGTCGAGATATAGGCCAGTAAATGAGCCGCTTCTGCTCTGAGCAACCCGCAGAACTAATTCTGCTGACGTTGCGTGCTGGGGCAGGCCGGTCAAATCAAATTCGATGAGTGAGAGGTATGTATCTCCCCAGCCGCCCGTTACCAGATATTCATCATTAAGGCCACCGCCCGGCCCCCCGCCTCCTGGAGCGTAAGAATAAACGCTAGTTGTCCAAATATCTTTTCCATCATCTGGACCAGGTTGGAGAGTAGCTGATTCAGCGTGGGCGTTTGGCAGGTACGCCAAGCATAGCAATATCCAGCCGATGAACGGATATATAGCTCGAACCATTCCCACTTCCCCCAAACGGATCAGGGGGACAGTACTGACCTAATGGATGTCCCCGCTACCCTGAATAGAATGCTAATCTGCGTGCTACCGGGGAGTCAAATCGCCATAAGTGTTAACCACTTTTGAGAATCAATTAGTAAGAGGGGAAGCAATCCAGCCAAAATGTATCTGGCACAGCCTCGTCAAAACGGTTGTAAAAACAAATGGTTAGAGGCGATTTCCTGATCGATGTTTTTGGGGGTGGATTGGCATCAAAAATACTCATGAATTGCGCAATCGTTGTCGGTTAACTGAAACCAATGTGCAACATAAGTAAATTAAGTAGCGGAGGAAATATTGCGCTTCACACGATTGCGGCGGGACCATACCAGGTGCCTTTTCCTGTGCCGTGCTGAGTGAGGTGGTTCGCCGCTACCAGATTGCGCAGGTGCTTTTTGACCGTGTTGCGATTGGTGCCGGTCAAGTTGACGATCTCGGTGTTGGTAAGCCTTCCATGATCTCGCGCGAGTTCAATGATTTTGAGGGAAAGTTCAGGAAGCGTCGAAGCCAAAATGCGTTCCCGTTCTATTTTAGTTTCAAGTCGGCGCTTTTGTTGCTGCAGCGCGCGCAAAAAGTATCCAAGCCAAGGCGACCAGTTCGGCGTCTCGGCTCGGATGGTTCCCTGTGTGGTTCGTAATGCGAGGTAGTAACCCTCTTTGCTTTGTTCGATGACGCTCTCAAGTGAACTGTAAGGGACATAGACATAGCCGGCGCGCAACAATAAGAGTGTCGTCAGAATGCGTGACAGTCTCCCGTTGCCGTCCTGGAAGGGGTGGATCTCCAAAAAGACGACGGTGAAAACGCCGATGATAAGGAGGGGGTGAAGTTGTCTCTCCTTGAGGGCGTCCTGCGTCCATTGGGTGAGCTCGGTCATCAGGCGAGGCGTGTCGAAGGGTGTTGCGGTTTCAAAGACGACGCCAATCTCATGGCCGTCAGCATCGAAGGCACTCACATGATTGGGTCCAGTCTTGTAAGCGCCTCGGTGGCGTTCATCTTTTGCGCTGTATTTGAGGAGATCGCGGTGCAGTTGTTTGATGTGGTGTTCGCTAAGATCAATCGCGTCTGAATGCGCGTAGATGGTCTCCATCACCTCCGCATAGCCGGCAACTTCCTGCGCGTCGCGGCTTTCAAATTTCTGGATCTCGATGTTGCTGAGGAGCCGTTCAACTTCTCGATCGGAAAGCTTCGCGCCTTCGATGCGGGTAGAGGAGCCGATGCTTTCAATGGTGGCGACCCGCCGAAGCGCCGAGAGCCGCTCCGGCGCTAGGGTCCCAAGCGCCCGCCAGGCGCCCTTGAACTCGTCCAATTCGGCGATCAGGGCGAGCACTTCCCGGGTGATTTCGAGGGTTTCGGTTTTGAGGGTCATAACCATAAACATACCCATAAATACCCATAAAAGCAAGTTTTGAGGGAAAATACCCATATACATACCCATAAATACCCATAAAATGGGAGAATCTTGCCGGTTTCAGATCTGTTAGGGACCCGGGCCCAAGCCGTGGACAAAGCCGTAAAATCAGGGGGACTTCTCTTCAATTCCGGTCCCCAGCCAAGGAGTTCAAAACCCCATGCGCACCGTTCAAACTGTCAGCCGCCAGGAGCTCTATGACCTCGCCTGGTCCATGCCCATGACCAAGCTCGGAGAGCACTTTGGAGTTTCCGATGTGGGTATCCGAAAGATCTGCCTTCGCCACCACATCCCCTTGCCGGAACAAGGTCACTGGAACCGTGTCACCGCCGGCCACAAAGTCACGCAGACACCGCTGCCCCCTCGCGAAGGAGATGATCGCCAAAACATCCGGGTCCTCGCCACCCGGCCCGGCGTGCCTGATGCGGTGGCAGATGTGGCAGAGCAAACCCGAGCGCGCGAGGAGGAGGGTGTCAACAAAATCATTGTGTCGATCGGCACCGAGCCTCAGTCCAAAATGGGCACGTGGCTGGCGGCGCGGCTCAGCAAAGCGTGCGCCGATGGGCGCGGTGTGTTGACGGCGCGGTCCAAGAAGTCATTTCCGGTGGAGGTGACGGAAGGGACAAGAGAGCGGGCTATCGCAATCATCGACGCGCTCGCCCTTGGGCTGATCGCGCGCGGGTACAAATTGGTCGCCGGTGAAGAGGTTGCTGAACTTGAGGTAGCAAGTGAACGGATTGGATTGTCTCTGCGTGAGACCGTCAAACGTCAAAGTCACACGTTCACTGAAGAGGAGCGCTCCAAACTTGACGAGTTTGATCGCAAGATCGCAAAAGATCCAGACTGGCGTTCGCCCTGGCCCGGCAGAAAATCGGCATATGAGCGTAAGCTACCAGACTATGACTACTTCCCAACCGGCAAGCTAAAACTTGAGCTCTCAAAAGTCACTGAGGGCATGCGCAAGTCCTGGAGTGATGCCAAAGTTCAACGCTTAGAAAACTTGCTCAATGATATCGTTGCCACGCTGGAGCCTCATGCGGAGCTGCTGCGACTCCAAAGAGAGGAAAGGGAGGAGCAACGGCGCCAATGGAAGTTGGAGGAAGAGTGCCGGGAACAAGCGCGCCGCCGTCAGCGCATTGCGGCCAAGCGACACGATCAGACCCTGCCTTTCATAGAGCGGCTTGAACAGGCGAAGCGATACTCAAACTTGATCGACTATTTGGAAGCGACCTTCTCGGTTCAAAGAAACTCCGACAACAAGGAGTATGCAGCCTTCCTTGTATGGGCGAGGGCAGAAAAGGAGAGGCTCTTAAGCCAGATCCACCCGGACGCCATTGCGTCCTCTACGCAAGGTTGGTCCGCCGTCTCGTTTTCAGATGAGCGGCTCGACGACGACAGGGACTATTGGTGAGCCTCATCGCAAGTGGGGCTCGAACTCAATTGGTCATAATTGAGGTTGGGCGGCTGAATTTCAAACTCAACATCTATACACGCGCAAGATAAATAGTGTGGAAAATGACTGCGAGAGAACTAATCTCCAGAGGTGTCTGGCCCCAGGAAAACAAACTTCATGATTTCCTCGTTTTCGATACCAATCATCATCGGTTGGCGCGTGCTCTCAAGAACAATGAGGTCGTAGATCTCAGTAACGGATCCGGTAATGCCAATCTTAAAAGCAATCTCTCCGGTTTCAAGATCAATGCCGAAAATAGCGCACTCCGGTTCGGCATTACGCTCTTTCAGCATGTCGTCGAGCGGAAGACCTGCGAAGACCTCATTTCTCGGCAAAGAAGTTCCCAACAAAGCGTACTTTCCAAAGAACCTGAGACCTCGCAAAAACCCAGGGCACCAGCAGACGTGTTCAAACTTTCCAGACTGCGGGTCTATGTATCCAAACCAGCCTCGGCCGGCCTCTACGAACCATAGTTTGCCATCATAAAGCCGCGGCGTGTGCGGCATTGACAGTCCCTGGCATACAATTTCTCTCGATTTAGCATCAATAATGCTGCCCCCATCGGCTCTATCTTTGTACCATTCAGAATTCTTATTGCTGTTGCTGACAACAGAAACATAGGCGATATCATCGCCATCTAAACAAAAGCCGTTTAGATGACATCGATCTTCCGGGAAAATGCCGTCGATAAAAGATGGTCGCCAAAGGGGATTGAAACTGCCTCGATCATCTACGCTTGCAATACAGTTATACTGGGTAACAGCAACGAGGAGTTCCTCTTGGGTCGTGAAATGCATGTCATGAATATCGACATTTCCAGTGACGGAGCTGGATCGTGGCATATAGAAACGATCCCAAACATTTTCGATGCGAACGCCTGGATCCAATGAATGTTCAAACCGCCAAATCTGGTACAGGGTGGACAGGTAAAAACCGTTTGGTGTCGGAATGAGCGCCATGGCGCGTCCAAGATTACGTTCACAAGCTGACAGAGACCCCTGATTACCCGGCCCGATCATGACCACCTTCCCAAGGGTATAGGTGGTAAAGACAAGACTGAGGTCGTTGTCGTCCATCCAAGACCTGGCTTCATCAGAAAGGTGGATATGAAAAGGTCCGTCGTTTCCGACGGACCTATCCTGAACAACGTTAGGGATTTGATTTTGAGTCATTCAGAATTTTACCAGTCGAGTCTCAGTCCTGCAAAGATTGAATGGAGCTGATAATCTCCAGAGAGTTCCCCGTTGTATCCAACTTGCATAGAGAGAGTATCTGACAGTTTGGTGTTTAGAGCTCCCCCGACCAATCCGAGTGTCCGACTATCTTCGCTAAGGGTCAGAGCGATCGGATTGTTTGAACCAATAAAACCAGCCAGAACTTCGCGATCATCTGAGTAGTCCTCGTAAGCGATGCCAGCCCGAAGGCTGAATTCGATGGGCAGATCACGGCTGTTCAAAGACCGGTTGATCCAGTCGACTTGCCCCTCATAACGCATGGCCTTGGTGGTGTGGCTGTCTACTTCGAGGCCAGTGATGATATTACCGCCATCATCGATGTAGTCGTCCTGCTTGGAGCGAATATGCTCGATTGAAACACGCGGTCGCAATTTGGCGTTTGAGCTTACATCATAGTCATGCGCTGCTTCGACCCGAATCGACCAGACCTGACCATCAAACTTACCTGAAGCGACGCCTATGGAGGATCCGTTCGTGACTTTTCGACTGGCTTCATAGTCATTCGAGCCGCCGGCAGCAATCAGATTGATGTGTAGGCCGTCGTTCTCATAGGAACCATAAAGCGCGCCATAAAAACTATCGAGATCGACCTCTCCAGCATCACCGTCTAGTTCGGCATTGGAGCGTGCATAACCGGCCGCGAAGCCACCGAGCCAGTTATTTGAAAGATAAGCATCCCGTCCAAGACCGATACCACCCCCGTGCGACTCATAACCCACAAGAGTGCTGGTTGCATCTTGGCTCGCCATGCCGGCAAAGCCACGCACCCAAACAGCCGGTGCGCGAGATCTATCCGCTTCCTCGGTATGGAGCACAACATCTGATCCGACAAAACTCATCTCTTCATAGCTGCGTTCCAACATCATCGAGGTAAAACTCTCGACGGAGGGAGTTGGTGTCAACGACTTTGACATCAACATATTGGTCAGTGAGTTAGAGCCGCGCGACAGGCTTCTGCCTCGGATTGGGTTAAAGGCAAAAGCAGTACTGCTTGAGCTATCGCCCTCCGGATGTTTAAAGGCCACATCCATACGGGTGAGAATGGAACCCATAAATTCCCGGAAGCTATTGTCTCCGGTCGTGCTCGCCGCCTGGGCGGACACCTGGCTCACGGGCAGGGACGCGACGACAATATCAGTCCCGTTCTGTGTGCTAACGGCATAATTGGCCAGGTCCATCCCCATGGCATCTGTGACGCTATCAAACACACCCGTCACGCCACCTGATGTTAGGACGACAGAATAAAAGTCAATACCCGGACTGCCGCTGATTGCCACGTTGCTGCCGGGGTCAATGGACGCTGTGCCGGAAACAACCAGCTGGTGAGAACTCGAGCCACCAACTTCGCCCACCAGGAGTGCACTGCCGGAGTTAAAGGCAATATTGCCTGTAATCATAACATCGTTGGAGGCCGCGATAATCTGTCCGGAGACATCGACATCACCGTTGATTGAGCCGGCACCACCGAGACCGGCGCCGGCAGCAACTGTAAACAGGCCGCTGGTCATAGAGCCGTCGATAAAGAGGTTACCTTCAGAAACCGTAACTGAGTTCACATTAAAGGCCTGGGTCGAGACCCAGTCCCCCAGCCCAGTCTTGGCGATCGCCTCAAAGCTGTTAAAGGTGCCAGACTCGGTGCCAGCGCCTTCAAACACCAGTGTGTCCATGCCGCTGCCACCTTCCACTGTGCCGGTAAAGGAGTGACCAGCAAGAAGCGTCATAAAGTCATCGCCGCCATCAAGATTAACCGCAACGCCAGAACCACCCGAAACTGATCCACCTACCGTGACATAGGAAACACCTGATCCCGATGCCTGAATGCCAATCCCTGATAAGGATGTTACAGAGGATGTATCGTAGATGCTGATATAGTGCGTGCCATTGAGAGACAGATTAATCCCATTTCCAACGCCATTGGTACTGATTTGAGATCCATTACTCAGAGTGATTGAGTTTCCGGAATCCGTGCCGGACGTGATGAAGTTGATGGCGTTTGCGGCGCCGGAAACCGTAGAGATGGAGCCTCCATCCAACAAAATCGAATTGTCACTTGCAACATTTGTAAACTGAACCGTGTGACTAGATGCGACAAGGCTTGAATTTGTAACGGATATTGTATTCCCGGATGCAGTACCGTTAGACCAAAATTGGATGGCATGTGTGCCAGATTGAATTGAGCTTCCATTCGAAAGAGAAATGCTGTTGTCGTTTGCCTGATTAATTGAGCGAAATCGGACACCATAATTGTTATTCGAAATAGAAGCATCGTTTAGTGTAATAGTATTACCACCAACCGTGCCGGAGGTGGCCACCAAATCCATTCCCCAAGAGCTTGGCGCGCTAAGATCAGAACCACCCCCCAGATAGATATTGTTATTAGTAACTCCATTTGAGCCACTTAGGAAAATACCGTCTCCACTGCCAGCAACTGCATATCCACCGAGGATGTTGATCGAATTCCCATCGATTGCATTCTGGGATTTTGCATAAATGACAGAACCGCTCAATGCCGTAACAGATCCGTTTAGATTAATTGTATTTCCCGATATTTGGCCAGTGCTTGAGTAAAGCCGAATTGCATCCTGTGTTGACGCAAATGTGGTTCCCGACACAATTGAAATCTCATTTGAGTTGATGCCTCCTGATGTGCTGCTCATATCCAGCCCCATCTGGGCAGCATTCACCGTTCCGCCATTAAACTTTATGGTATTGCCTGAAAGATATCCGGCGGTGGATGAAATCTGTGCAAATGAGGCCGAGGTAGAGTCAAGATCGCCCTCAAAATAGAAATAGTTGCTGACCACCGTCGTGCCGGACACAAAAAGCCCTTCACGGGTGGTATTAATAATCGATCCGTTGTTGACAATTATGGTGTTACCGAGAACTTGGTCGCCAACCAACCTAATGCCTCGCGTATTCGCGCAACCTGAGAAACAGGAGCCGGAAAGTTGGCCGCCGTCCAAATAAACATTGTTGTTTTGAATGATGCCAGCGGTTGAAAAATCGATATTGGCATCGCCCACCGAGATGTTGCCATTCACAAGAATGGTATTGTTTTCAATCGTATTGGAATTATTTCCGGCAAATCGAATGCCACTTCCTACAGCAGCGTAGACGAAGGACTCACCCAGCACGTTAACGCAATTGTCTGAGATTGCTCCGCTATCGGTACGCCGAAAATATATCGAGTCCCAACTACCATAAAGACCAACCTCAATCCGTGTTGCAGACGTCGGTCCGTTTAACGTGATGGTGTGCCCTGTTGAATTCAGAGCGTAAACACCCTCTTCGCCGTCAGTATCTGAGCCAATTTTACCGCCAGCATAAATGGTAACAGATCCGTTGTCGTGGCCTGCATTAAATGTCACACCAGGAACCGGTGGAATCTCTACGAAAAATTGCGAACCAGCTGCGAAAACGACATCGTAGTTGGAGCCGGTGGAACTGATGGGATTGTTGATCACGGTACCGGAGATCGTGATATCTGCAGGCCCTGGGACCGTGCAGTCGGCTAATGCCGGAGAACTGGCTGCCATTGCGATGGTCGAGACCCCGGCGGCCAAGACGAGTTTTCTTGCAGAGCCAACTTGCTTGCCAATCTTGACGGTGCGCCAAGATTCCTTGAACCAATTTTGCATGGATATCCCCCGATAATCCCGTCACGAAACAAATGTTCTGTGCAAAACTATAAGAGGTGCGGTATTTGTTGACGTCCCCCGATTGGGGGAGATTGCTTAAATATCTGCTTTGACTTGCAAAAATTCGTTTCTTAGTATCATTCCATGTTGCGCAAATAGCACGAGGGGTGTGCTTAGACATGGCAGTTGAGCCTGCAGGAAATCCTAAAGATGAATTGATCCGGCTCATTTACCAAGCCGCTCTCGAGCCTGATAATTTCATGGATCTGGTGAAAGTACTTGAGGGCGCGCTTGTGGATTTAGATGAAGATGAAATTCACATTGGTATGGTCCGACATCTTGATACGGCAGCGCAACTCTCAAAGAACAATGACAGTGCATTCACTAGCCCGACAATCTGCTCAGTCACTTTTGACCGGAATTTGGTGTTACGGGGCGCAGACGAAAATGCCTGTAAAGATTTTGGCTTTCTTTTTGGAGATTTGGTATCGGGACAGAAACTCTCAATTCATTCGATTGAACTGGAAGAAGCGCTGAAGGAAAATCTTCAGCACCTCCAGGTAAGTGATGAGTCCAAGAAGTTAATCGTCTTCGAGCATACAAGTCACAAGTATGTTTGCTATCTAGGGCAGACCAGCGGTGACCGATTTGTGTTGACGCTTTTGCGCAACCACTATCTCGATGAGATCGACCTCTCAAAGTCGCTGCTTCAGGGCCTGACGAAAACAGAACAATCGGTCTGTCGAGGATTGTTTGAAGGGCTTTCGTCTTCTCAAATTGCGCAGTCCTTCAATGTAGCGCCTTCAACCGTCAAAAGCCATATCAAGTCTATTTTCTCTAAGCTTGGCCTTAATCGACAAGTGGATCTCATTAGGTTGATGGATCAAGCCTTTATACTTGAAAGGGAGTTCGAAACTCTCCTTGCTGAGGGGACGATTAAACCGGACCTAAGCAATGACCTTTCCATAGACAAAGACACTGCGGCAAAGAAAGTACTGATTGGAAAGTCGGGCCGGAGAATCGCTTTCCGAGATTACGGGCCACCAGAAGGTCAGCCTGTCCTGTATTTTCACGGTGCGTTTTCTTGTGGGCGTTTATCTGATTTTGAGATTGATGCAATGTCCCGCCAAAACCTTCGTGTTGTAGCTGTCGATCGCCCTGGTTACGGCGCAACAGACCCCGTTGTAGATCCAGACATTCGCACGGCAGCTTTGGACGTTACAAGAGTACTAGATGAATTGGGACTGGAAGAGGTCGATGTTCTTGGGTTTGGAAAAGGAGCATTTTTCGCACTTCATTTTGCTCAAAAGAATCCAGAGCGGGTCAAAACGGTCACCCTTTGCTCAACGAGTTTTGGGACAAACTACAGACAAGACAAGCCAACTCGCCCGGCACAAATCATGGCTACCTTCCTGCGGCGGTTTCCGGGCGTGACAAGATCGATGGCAAATCTCTACCTGAGACGCATTTCTGATTCCTTGACTCGAAGTCGAATTCAAAAGACCTGGGCAAAGTCGCCACCAGATAAAGCGGCACTAGAAGAGGAAGCATTGCTTTCGCATCTTGTGGAATGCGGTCACGAGGCCTTTAGCAATGGGGTTGAAGGAATAGTCTATGACTATCTTGCGCTGCGAGATGCTGAAGTGGATCTTACAAATATTACGCAGCCCGTAGCGGCGTTCCACGGTGGGCACGATATTTCGCTTTCGCTTTCTGAAGTACGTAGTCTCCTAGCGCCGTTACCGGATCTAAGATTGATTGCAAAGCGAGACAAAGGGCAAATGCTGTTTCACACAGACATCGCTGAAATCGCGCAGATGATTTCACGTTCCTAGTGTTCGTCACGCGAGAGAGTAACAACTCATCAGACAGTGTTGGACTTTCTGACATATTGTCAAATTGGATCAAAGTCTGCGATTTTTGGTGATGGGAAGTCCCCCCCCAATTGGGGGATAGATACAGCGAAAATCCTCGTCTAGACTAAATATTAGATACTTTGGGCTGGCGAGTCGATGTAGACCCGGCGGCGGATATCTAGGGGGCTCTAGGCTGCAAATTGGGACAAAAAACCTTTGGCGATGATGCCAAACGGAGGGGGATTAGTCTTGATAGATCAAACTGTTACGCGAATCCAGGTGGGCATTTACGCTTTACTTGTGGTCCTGGTCCTTACACCACGAGTTTGGGCGATCGATGTCCCGACGCCTGTCGAGCCTGGGGTTATTGAGAATGAGCTGAAAACGTCCCCCGAGCCAAGATCCAGTCACAAAATCCTCGTTGCACAACCTACGGCGGGTGAGATACCCAAAAATATAGAAACTGTGTCCTTTGTGCTACAGGGGGTTGTGGTCGGAGAATCGAGTGTCTATTCCGCCGAACAGCTAGCCCCGCTCTACGCAAATTTGATCGGCACAACAATCACGCTTGCCGATGTCTATGCCATTGCCAATGCGATTACACAAAAATATTCCGATGATGGTTTTGCCCTGAGTATCGGTTATGTGCCGGCACAAGAGATTGAGAGCGGTCAGGTTCGAATTGGAATAGCCGAAGGATATGTCACCGACCTGGAAATCCGAGGCGATCGCTATCCTGAGAGGTTGGTGCAGGCTTATGCGGATAAGATGTTGCAGTCTCGACCGCTACGGACTGCGGACCTGGAACGCTTCCTGCTGCTGACCAATGACATTCCCGGTGTTTCCGCCAAAAGTACTTTTGCTCGTACAGAAGGTCCCGTAGGTTCCACGCGGTTGGTGGTTGACGTTACCCAAGATTCTTTTGGCGGTGCTTTGGCTCTCAACAACAGAGGGTCAAAGGCGCTTGGCCGGGAACGTGGGGCACTCCATTTGGAGGCGAACTCCCCATTCGGCGGTGGCGAACAATTCTCACTCGACTACGTTCAGGCCTTCGACCGGAAGGAAATGAATTTTGTGGGCATTGGAGTCAAGAAACCGGTAGGTGCTCAGGGAACAGTCCTAGGCCTGCAAGCCGGCGTTTCGGATGCAGAGCCGGGAACGGCGCTTCTGGAGTCGCTGGAGTTTGCGTCAGAAGGCCGCTCAGGATCTTTGTTCGTCACCCATCCCTTCATCCGCACACGGTCCAGAAATCTTTCGGCCACAGCAGAATTGGAAATTAAGAATCTCTCCAGCGACATCCTGGGTACTTTGAATTCTGAAGACCACATGCGTGTGCTCCGTGTTGGTGTGGATTTTGATTGGTTGGATCGGTTTGGTGGCATCAGTCTTGCGGGAATAACTCTGTCACAAGGACTTGATATTTTTGACGCGACACAGGATAGCTCTCCAACAAAGAGCCGCGCCGATGGTACATTTGATTTTACAAAAGCGACACTCCGTTTTTACCGACTGCAGGATTTGCCCGGTCCTTTCGATGGAGTGCTAAGCGTTGATGCACAGCGGGCCTTTGACACGCTGCCGTCATCGGAAATGTGTGGATATGGCGGCGCACAGTATGGCCGCGGGTTTGACGGATATCAGCTCGCCGGTGATCATTGCCTGAAAGGCAGTCTTGAACTGAGATGGTATCTGCCAAATACCAATCGGGCGCAAATCTATGGTTTTTTCGACGCGGGCAAGGTCTGGAAAGAGGGAGATCCTCTGCCAGGCGAATATGACAGCAAAGAGGCAACGTCCGCAGGTCTCGGCCTGAGGTTTGGCCTGGGAGAGCGCGCCAATCTCTCGTTCGAATATGCACAGCCCTATAAGGAAGATGTAAGTTTGGAAGGAAATCGCGATGCGCGTGTCTTCGCGTCAATTGGAATTGGGTTTTAAATTTATGTAGCACCCGTTTCCGCTGGGGGCAGCGGTAGCGGATCTTGCGTGTTGGGTAACGCAAGGGTGGAGGTTGAAAATGGGGATCAGGGGTTTCCTTCGATCTAAAATCGAAGATCTGGTGTGGGTGCTTCTCTCGGACCGGTTCTGGGAACGCTATAGAGCTATTCGTAATGTCCGGCGGATGGTGCGTGGGCGTTTGGAGATCGCGCGCGATCACGCCCGCACCATTGCCCTTTATGTTGGCATCGGCGTTCTGTTTTCAGTGCCTGGCTATACCAATCCGACCGGTGGCACAGTGGTCTCCGGTGATGCAACCATCGAACAGACTTCTGAAACTGACCTCACAATTACACAAACAACTGACAAAGTTATTATCAATTGGGAAGATTTTTCCATTGGCGAGGGAGAGACCACAACTTTCTTCCAGCCAGATGAGTCCGCGATCGCCCTCAATAGAATTATTTCAGAAAACCCAAGTGTGATCTTCGGGCAATTGAATGCCAACGGTCAGCTCATTCTCATCAATCCGAACGGCATTCTCTTCACGGAAACGGCGGTTGTCGATGTTGCCGGGCTGATTGCAACCACAATCAATATCGAGGACGAGAACTTTCTTGCCGGGGACTACATATTTGACCAGCCCGGATCTTCAACGGCCACGGTTATTAACAAAGGGTCCATTACAGCTGCGGACCAGGGACTGGTGGCCTTTGTGGCGCCCGCCGTGGGCAACTCAGGTATTATCACTGCAAAGCTTGGCCATGTGGAGTTGGGGGCCGCGAGCGCCTTCACACTTGACCTCTACGGAGACGGTCTCATTTCTTTCCCTGTCGATGCGACGGTCATCGAGCAGGCCATTGGCCCGGACGGTGAGCCTGTGCTCTCGCTCGTCAATGTGGATGGTACGATTGATGTCGGAGGCGGTACCGTGGTCCTCACGGCTCAAGCGGCGCGCGCGCTGGTGAGCAACGTGATCTCTGTCGGCGGCGACATTCTGGCGACAGATTTTGAGCAGCAAGGCGGCACCATTATCCTCAAAGGCGAGGGCGGTGCGGTTGATGTCGCGGGCACACTCGATGCCTCCGGCAAGGACGGCGGCAGCATTGATATTTCCGGCGATCAGGTCTTTGTCGAAGGCTCGTTACTTGCGCAGGCGGTCGCGCCCGTTGAAGAGACGGAAAGTTCCACCGCCAAAACGACGCAAGACGAAGAAATCGTGCCTTTGAGCAGCGGCACGCCGAAATCATTCGATGATACAATTGAGCCACTACCTGTAGAGACCAGTGGCGCAGAAGAAGGCGGAGAAAACCTCTCCTACAAAGGCGCGGAAATTGCCGATAGCAAACCCGACTACGAACGCCCGCAGCCGGGAGAAGGCAGCACGGAGGGCGGTCCGAAAAGTTTTGGAGTGGTTTCTGTCACACCTGTGGACCGCGGAACGCCGAAAACCACCCATGTTGAGTCAGTGACATTGGTGGATGAAGGCGCGGCGGTGAGTATGACCGGTACGGGAACCGGCGGCGACATCACCATATCAGCGGAAGGGTTGGTATCGCTGAGTGGCACACTCGATGTCACCGGCAGCGATGGCGGCTCAATAGATGTTAACGCTGGCAGCCTGCTTGTGGCGGGCATCCAGCGCGCCGATGGGATTGAAGGCGCAGGCGGCACGATTGTGAACCAGTCAAGCGGATCCCTCCTCACCACATCCAGCGCCCTTACGAGTGCAAGCGGCGCGACTTCCGGCGGCACGATTGTCGCCACCGCGGGACTGGAAGAAGGCAATAACTTCTTTTCTTCCGGCACTTATGATGCCTCTTCAAGTGACGGCGCAGGCGGAGCGGTCACCTTAAACGGCTCGGATGTGAAACTTGTCGATGCCCATGTGGACGTCTCCGGTGGCACCGATGGCGGTGACATCTCTATCGGCTTTACCGGATCAAGTGAGGCTCCGGAAGTTGGCGCGCTCAACACGTTGATTTCACCCCATACGACCTTGAACGCCAATGCCGGCGAAACCGGAACAGGCGGCAATGTGATTATCTGGTCAGAAAGCGCCACAGAGTTCATGGGCACGATCACGGCTAAGGGCGGCACATTGAGCGGCGATGGCGGCTTTGTCGAGGTTTCCTCCAAGGGCGAGGTCGGCTTTGCCGGTGTCGTCGATGCGTCGGCCACAAGCGGCGAAGCTGGGACGCTTTTACTGGATCCGAAGAATTTGACGATTGATGCCAGTGCCTCCTCGGGCACTGTTTCCTATTTTCATTATACAGATCCAAACCCGGATAATGGATTGTTTGGCAGCTATGCTATTGAACTGGAAAATGGAAATATTGTTATCACAGATTACAGAGATGACTTTGGAGGGTATGATGCCGGGGCAGTTTACCTTTTTGATGGTGACACGGGCGCACTAATCAGCGCGCTAACTGGGACAAGTTTTGATGATAGAGTTGGTTTTAACGGAATCATCGAACTGTCTAACAGTAATTATCTGATAGTCTCCACCAATTGGGACGATGGAGCCACAGCCGATGTTGGGGCGGTCACTTGGGCAGACGGCGCAAGCGGCGTAAGTGGCGTGATCACGGCCGCGAATTCATTGGTAGGAAGCTCGTCAGGCGATCAGGTGGGCATTGGGGGAATCACAATTCTCTCTAACGGCAACTATGTCGTAAACTCCTATTATTGGAACAACGGGTCTGCTGCCGACGCAGGGGCGGTTACTTGGGGAGATGGCACGAGCGGTATCACCGGCGCAGTTTCGTCCTCAAACTCCCTTGTTGGTAGTACAACCAATGACCGTGTGGGTTATTTTGGAGTGTCGGCTCTGTCAAATGGCAATTATGTCGTGAATTCCCCTCAGTGGGACAATGGTGCGATTGTCAATGCCGGTGCGGTAACTTGGGGAGATGGTACGACCGGCATAAGCGGCGCGATCTCGGCCGCGAATTCTCTCGTTGGTACTACTGCGGAAGATCTGGTTGGTAACGGTCAAATAACCGTCCTACCCAGCGGTGACTATTTGGTGAGGTCCTATCAATGGGATAATGGTTCAGTCGTCGCTGCTGGTGCGGTCACTTGGGGTGACGGCACGACTGGCGTAAGCGGTGCGGTCTCCGCCGCAAATTCTCTCGTTGGCAGCACTGCTGGAGACTATGTCGGTATTGGAATTATCACTGTTTTGCCCAACGGCAATTACGTTGTCTCGTCGCCCTTTTGGAGCGATGGGGTGGCAACAAAAGTGGGCGCGGTGACATGGGGCAACGGCACAAGCGGCGTTACAGGGGTGGTTTCGTCCTCAAACTCTTTGGTCGGGAGCACCGCAAATGATCAAGTTGGCAACGTTGGAATAACAGTACTATCAAATGGCAATTATGTAGTTCGCTCCACGGTCTGGGACAACGGAGCAGCAACAGATGCGGGAGCCGTTACCTGGGGCAGTGGCACCAGCGGCGTTACAGGTGTGGTCTCTGCCTCTAATTCTCTCGTCGGTAGCACGACTAATGACCAAGTGGGCAATAGCGGCATCATAGTTCTTACAAACGGCAATTATGTGGTGAGTTCCACGCTTTGGAACAATGGCGCGATTACAGATGCGGGTGCCGCAACCTGGGGCGATGGCACAACTGGTGTTACAGGTGTTGTCTCGGCCTCGAATTCGCTTGTTGGCAGCGCCGCCAGTGACAAAGTGGGGGTAGGGGGTATCGTCGCCCTGCCCAACGGAAATTATGTCGTGACCTCGGTTTTGTGGAACGATGTCGCAATCATCGATGCAGGGGCGGTCACCTGGGGCGATGGCACAAGCGGCGTTTCAGGCGTGATATCGTCATTGAATTCGCTTGTTGGGGGAACTTCATATGATCGAGTTGGCGATGGTGGGGTAACGGTTTTATCGAATGGCAATTATGTAGTTCGCTCGTCAGCCTGGCACAATGGCGCGGCGGCACTGGCCGGTGCCGTCACTTGGGGTGATGGAACGAGCGGTATCACCGGATTAGTTACGGCTTCGAATTCGCTCGTTGGCGATGCGTCGGGAAATCAAGTGGGCAGTGGCGGCGTTGCTGCGCTTCCCAATGGCAATTACGTAGTTCTCTCGCCATATTGGGATGACGGGGTGGCGACAAATGTAGGAGCAGCTACGTGGGGCGATGGTACGAGCGGTATTACTGGCGTAGTCTCATCATCAAACTCCTTGGTTGGCAGTACTGCCAATGACAACGTTGGTTACAATGGCGTTGCGGTGCTGTCGAACGGCAATTATATCGTCATATCCACCGCATGGGACAATGGGGCGGCTGTTAATGCAGGCGCGGTAACCTGGGGGGATGGCACGAGCGGGGTCACAGGTGTGGTCTCGGTCTCGAATTCACTGGTGGGCGGCGCATCCAACGACAATGTTGGTAGCAATGGCATCACGAGTTTGGCAAATGGGAACTACTTGGTTCTTTCTCCATACTGGGACAACGGCGCGGCGACCGATGCAGGGGCCGTAACCTGGGGCGATGGCACAAGTGGCGTCACAGGTGTGGTGGCGGTCTCGAATTCTCTTGTTGGTAGCACGTCCAATGATCTGGTGGGTATTGGAGGTATAACGGTCCTCACAAACGGCAATTATGTTGTGAATTCTTATCGTTGGAACAATGGTGCCACCGTCAGTGCTGGTGCGGTCACCTGGGGGGATGGCACAATTGGTGTCAGCGGCGCAGTCTCCGCTGCGAACTCCTTAGTTGGTGATTTTGCGTATGACTATATTGGAGGAAATGCGGAATTGTCCGATGGGACGATTATCGTCAATCAACCCAGTTACAGCACAACCGGTCGGGTCAGTTTGATCATTCCTGCAAGTGCCTATGCGGGCTCTGGCGATATTCTCTACAGCACTGAAGTGGGGTCGGATCTCACGGTGTTGCCGAGCTATTTGACAGATGTTCTGGATACCGGAACAAATCTAGTGCTCCAGGCCTCAAATGATCTGACGGTCAACAGCGATGTGATTGTTAACAATGGTTCCGGCAATGGCGGTGCGCTGACTTTGCAGGCGGGCCGCAGCCTGATTCTCAATGCCAATATTACCACCGATAACGGCAGCCTCACCTTGATCGCCAACGACACGGCGGCGAACGGTGTGGTCGATGCCGACCGCGATGCAGGCACGGCGGTGATTTCAATGGCCAGCGGTACGGCCATTGATGCTGGCACTGGTACGGTTTATATCAGGCTCGACGATGGCGCGGGCAATACCAACACTACGTCAGGCGACATTACCCTTGCCTCCATCACGGCGAACTATTTGACCGTGATTTCAAACGGCGGTGTGGATCATATAGGTGCGCTTACGATTGCGGGGTCCTATGATTTGACGGCCGCAGGCGCGGTTACGCAGAGCGCCGGAACGGCCTTCATCGGTGGTACCTTTGTTTTCGATACCGGCGCTGGCAATGACGTGACTTTTGGTCTCGCCGGAAACGATTTCGGCGTGGTGCGAGCGACCTCGGCAGGTAGCGTTGTGATCAATGACGACTTTGGTACGCTAAACTTTGGCGGCGATATGACCGGCGCACTTACACTTGATTCTGTCGGCAACATTAATTTGCAGACGTCTTCTGTTGGTGGACAGGTTAGCCTTACATCCGGAGCCTCTGTTGTTCAGTACGGTCCATTGACGGGAGGACAAGAAGTCTTTGTCGATGTCGTTGGCGATGCGCGGATCAACTATCCAGGAAACGCCATCACGAGCATTTCCGGCTCCGGGACGAATATATTCGCAAGAACGTCAGTCGGAAACCTGACAGCGGGTAACCTTTCGGGCGGAGTGGGGTTAACTGCCTCAAACCAAATCCAACTTTATTCAGATGCCAATATCATCGGGAACGGTTTTGATCCGGTTGTCGCCTATATGCTGAGTTTCTATACGTCGGGCAATGTCGTATTGAACCAGGTTGCAAACAACACCTTTCGTTTGGGCGGCAATATCGGGGGAACTCTAGATTACGTTGATGCAAATAATATAACTTTGTCAGGGCTCAACGTAACCGGCGCGGCAACGATCGAAACCTCAGGAGCAGTTACCGATTCAACCTATTGGATCTGGACAACAAACAGCTTTGGATCATCGCTTTCAGTTGACACGAACAGCGCTGGATCAATCATACTAGATGAATTGGGATCGACATATTCTGGAGTGGTCAGTCTCAACGCCGGAAGTCAATCGGTTGATATTAGTACCAACGGCTCCCTCAATCTGGGAACCGGAACGGGTAATACCTTCCTGGCGGAAGCCGGTGGTGATATCACCCTTTCCGGACTGGTTTCGGCTTATGGGAATTTCGGCGACTCCAATGCGACCTCCATCGTTCTGGCGGCGGGCGGCAATTTCATTGAAGGGGCTTCGGGAGATCTCGATCCGGGTAAAGGACGTTTCATCGTTTACTCGCAAGAACCGGCCCTGAACACCTTGGTCGATCTGTCCGCAACGCCTTGGTACAACACCACTTACAACAATGCAGCGCCAACGGCGGTCACCGGTAGCGGCAATCGCTTTGCCTATTCTTTGGCGGCAACCCTGACAGTTACGCCGGACCCGGCCTCGCGAGACTATGGTGACGCCAACCCGGCCTTTACATACACCATTACCGGTCTTGTTGGGGGCGATACGCTCGCTGGCGCTGTCTCCGGTACACCGGATTTGGCAACCACTGCCGATCAGCACACAGGCGTTGGTGATTATGAGATTACAGCCGGGCCAGGGAGCCTTGCCTCGGACTACAATTATGCATTCCAGTTTGGGTCCAATTGGCTCACCATCAACCCGGCGACCCTGACGGTAACCGCTGACGATGCGAGCCGCGAATATGGCGATGCCAATCCGACCTTTACCGGTGTGGTGACCGGCTTTAAGAATGGAGAGGACGAAAGTGTCATTTCGGGCCTGACTTATGGGTCCGCGGCCACTCAAAACTCAAATGTCGGCACCTATGCCATCTCCGGAAGCGGTGCCTCGGCGGCGAACTACGTGTTTACCTATGTAGACGGCACGCTGACCATCAACCCGGCGACCCTGACGGTAACCGCTGACGATGCGAGCCGCGAGTACGGGGATGCCAATCCCACCTTCACAGGCGTCGTGACCGGCTTTAAGAATGGCGAGGACGAAAGCGTCATCTCGGGCTTGACCTACGGGAGCACGGCAACGCAAATCTCGAATGTCGGGGCGTACGCCATCTCCGGGTCTGGCGCCACGGCAACGAACTATGTGTTCACTTACGTCAATGGAACGCTCACAATTATTCCTGCGACCCTGACCATCACAGCCGACGATGCTGCCCGAGAATATGGAGATGCCAATCCGGCCTTCACAGGTGTGGTGACGGGCTTCAAGAATGGCGAGGACGAAAGTGTTATCTCGGGCTTGACCTACGTGACCGCGGCGACACAAACCTCGAATGTCGGTACCTATGCCATCGTCGGTTCTGGCGCCACGGCGACCAACTACGTGTTCACCTATGTGGACGGCACGCTCACGATTAATCCGGCGACCCTGACCATCACAGCTGACGATGCTGCCCGGGAATATGGAGATGCCAATCCGGCTTTTACAGGCGTCGTGACCGGCTTCAAGAACGGTGAAGACGAAAGTGTCATCTCGGGCCTGACTTATGGGTCTGCGGCGACACAAACCTCGAATGTCGGTACCTATGCCATCTCAGGTAGCGGCGCCACGGCGACCAACTATGTGTTCACCTATGTGGATGGCACGCTCACCATCAACCCGGCGACCCTCACCGTCACAGCCGATGATGCTGCCCGAGAATATGGCGATGCCAATCCAACATTCTCTGGCGTGATCACTGGTTTCAAAAATGGTGAGGACGGGAGCGTTATTACCGGCGCGGCATCTTATTCAACGGTTGCCACCACCGGTTCGGATGTCGGGAGCTATGCTATAAGCACGGATGTAGGGGCCATGAGCTCCACGAACTATATCTTTGTCGGCGTGGATGGCTCTTTGACCATTACCCCGGCGCCCCTGACCGTGATTGCAGATGACGCTTCTCGCGTCTTTGGTGTGGTAAATCCGACCTTTACAGGCACAGTCACAGGGTTCAAGAACGGCGAGGATGAAAGTGTGCTTTCCGGTCTGACATATGACAGTCTCGCGGATGAAGACACCGAGCCTGGCGAATATGCTATCTTCTCGGTCGGAGGGACAGCGACCAACTATGTCATTGTTGAGCGAATTGACGGCATTTTGACGATCTTGCCCCTTAATGAAGTCAATCAGGTCAACAATGATCTTGAAGGCGGTGACGATGGCGAGAGTGGTTCAGGTGGTCTGGGTGGCGACAGCGATCCTGGCTCACCCTTTGGCAGCCCGAATGATGATTTTGAGCCGGGCGAGGCAGCCAATGACAACCAAGGCAATCCTGTTCTTTGTTGGCTCGGTATCGAGAGTGAAAAACACGACTGTGATATCAGAGAATCAGGCGCTGAATAGCATTCAGAATTTTGGAAAGGGAATGGTTTGAAACGAGTTTTGGCGATTTTGACGATCCTGGTTGCGGGAGGGGCAATCTGGTATTTCGGCTTTCACACAACGAAATTCGGAGGGTCAAGCAATCCGCAGACCTCTGCTACCTATGCCTTTGACGATTGGGTTGTGTTTTGCGCTTTGCGGGACCAAGGATTGCCTTGCGAAATGAACCAGCAGCTCGTAAACGGCAAGACCGGCGGCGTTATCACCAAGATTTCCATGGTATATGCCCCCGAAGTGGACAAGCATGCCCTGCAGATTCTGGTGCCTCTTGGAACATCTTTGGAGCCAGGTCTGGCTATTCAGATCGGAGGATCATCGGCAAGTGAATTGACGTTCAGCCGCTGCGTGCCTCAGGGGTGTCTTGCGGCGGCGCTTATTGATGACGCTCTTCTTATGGCGATGAAATCCGGGGACGAAGGTAAGCTTATCCTTGTTGATCGCGCGCGAAATCAGGTTGCTTTGCCATTTTCGCTCAAGGGCTTTGACAATGCGGAGAGGAAACTGCGCCACCAAACGGAATCCCTAACAGGAAAGGGTTTTTCCTTGTCAGGAACGGTTGATCAGGTCGAAAAATGGTTTGGCGAAATCAGAAACTCTGATGAAGAAAGCACATCTGTTGACGAGGCCGCCACCGTGGGGGAGGGTGAGTGATGTACCGGAAATTCCTTGTTATCCTAGCTGCGCTGATCGGTTTTGCTGGATTGAGTAGTCCCTCCTTCGCTGGGGATGAGGCTGCGCCTAATAGCCAAGCGCCTAAGATGTCGCCCTGGCAACTGCGTTGCCCGAAGGTTGAAGGCGCGCTTCCTTGTGATCTTTACCAAGCGGTCGCCGACAAGGCATCTGGCCGGCAGGTTCTCTCTGTATCCATTGCCTATAGTGCGGTGGAGGACAAATACCTTATGCAAATTCAAGTGCCGTTGGGGATCAATCTGCAACAGGGATTAAGCCTTAATGTCGGGGAGAACTTCCAGGCGAGCCACATTCCGCTTACCCGCTGTGAAGCATCCGGTTGTCTCGTTGAGGCCATCATGGCGGACGACTTGCTAGCGGCCATGAAAGAGGCAGATGGCAGTGAGGCTGAAGTCATCGTTTTGGATTACGCCAACCAACCTGCATCGCTGCCATTCTCTCTGATGGATTTTGACGCCGTTGTGGGGCTCCTTCGCCAGCAATCTGCACCGCAAGTAACCGAGTAGACAGGGGCGTGGCATTCAAATAGTTCCGGCGGACTAGTTCCCTAATAATGTAAAGAGATTCCCTATTCGGGCACCAAGATTTCCCGGTTCCAGATTTAGGGAAATCGACGTGATTTTCGCAGATTTCAGCCGTTTCCCAGCGCCTTTCTGCTGCCATAACCACGAAAACGATAAATTTTCCCTGTTTTTTCCCTGTAAAACAGGGAACGGAATGTGGAGACACATTCACTTGAGACTGCACACACCACCAGTCAGTCTCTTAAGAACGAGGCGCCATGTGGCGCCTTTTCTTTTGTGCCGACAATGACGTGGGTTATGGCACTTATACTTATGATGGCCTTGATCGGTGGATATCCAAGACGGTCAACGGCGCCAACACCTATTTCCTTTATGATGGCAATAATCTGATTGCCGACCAGGATG
The DNA here is from genome assembly GCA_006226305.1 of Alphaproteobacteria bacterium. Lineage (GTDB taxonomy): Bacteria > Pseudomonadota > Alphaproteobacteria > M2410 > M2410 > M2410. The sequence goes on from SBHG01000013.1 coordinate 22,531, forward strand.
TCTCAGGCGGGATCTCCACGCCTTACCAATACGGACATTTCGGCGAGCCTCAACCTTCAATCTTAGTGTTGCAGATTTTGAGACTTACTATGTTGGAGAATTCGGGATATTGGTCCACAATTGCCGTGGACTTTGGACGATCACAAGAGAAGGTACATCGGAGGTTAGACGACATAACCGATTTGGGAAGTTTTACAAAAGTAAGACGGATAAATCTTGGTGGTCAAAAGACCTAGCGGGACATGGCGGGTCGAAATGGAAGGTCTTTGAGGAACGGAGCGATGGTCTGCATTGGCTATTTGATGCAGATGAGTTTGGGACAAAAATTAAGGGTAAACACAAGAGTGATATTGGTGACTTTATTCCCTGGAAAGAACTAAATGCCACAAGTTTCTAAGAAAATTAAGTCCGCAGAGGAGTTTGTAAAGCTGAGATGCAGCGACGATCTTAAGGAGCAAGAAATTGCCAGCTGGGGTGAGGCGGACGTCAGCGTTTGGCTCCGGGTGATAGAGTGCTATCCGGAAATGAAGAAATGGGTGGCACACAACAAGAAAATTCCGCTGGAAATTTTAAGAGTTTTGGCGAGAGACGCGGATTATGTCGTTCGAACCCGTGTCGCCGAAAAACGAAAGCTTGATCAGAATTTATTCGAATTACTAGCGCATGATCCGGACTATGGAGTTCGAAGGAGGATAGCGTTGAACAGGAAAGTTCCGAGAGCCATACTTGAACAACTTGCGGGGGACGAACATGAAATGGTGCGCGAGGCCGCGCTAGAAAGGCTCACTCAGATTCAATGATTGAATGTCACGCGCTCCTAATCCTACGCTAGGTATAGAAATCCGGGGACACAATACCCATTTCTTGACATATGCTCAAGTGAGGTCAAGTATAGCCCATGGCACGCATGGCAAGACTGGTCGTTCCCGGACATCCCCATCATGTAACGCAGCGGGGCAATCGCCGTCAGGAAGTTTTCTTCTGCGACGACGACTATAAGGCCTACCTCACTCTCTTGAAAGAGTTCTGCGCCGAGGCTGGCACAGAGGTCTGGGCCTATTGTCTGATGCCCAATCATGTACACCTGATTCTGGTCCCCTCCGACGAGGACGGCTTGCGCAGCGCCGTTGCCGAGGCGCACAGGCGCTATACACGCCACATCAATTTCCGCGAGGGCTGGCGGGGCTATCTGTGGCAGGGTCGTTTTGCCTCCTTCCCCATGGACGAAGCACATCTTCTCGCCTGTGCGCGTTATGTGGAACTGAACCCGGTGCGGGCGAAACTCGTGCGCAGGCCCGGCGCCTGGAAGTGGTCCTCGGCCAAGGCACACCTGAAGGGCGAGGACGACGGGCTGGTGAAAGTCCGGCCGCTTCTAAAGCGCGCGGGAGACTGGAAGACCTTCCTCAAGGGCGGACTTGACGAAGAGACCCTGGAGGCAATCCGGTCATCCGAGCGCACCGGGCGACCGCTCGGCGCTGACAGGTTTGTCCGAAAGCTGGAACGTGAAACAGGACGAACGCTGACAAAGAAGAAAGCGGGTCGGCCGAAGAAACCCAAAGAATAGGTATTGTGTCCCCGTAATTCCCCAAAGAATAGGTATAGTGTCCCCGTAATTCCCCGTAATTCTGCGTTATGAAACCATCGTTAGGATTTAGTTGGCTTTCATCCAGACTTCGAGTTTGAGGCTTGATATGAAGAAATTTTATGAAGCAGTCGAAGAGCTTACCAATCGGTGGCCTGAGCAAGAGGTGTCGATTTTGGGTGCCAAATATGGTGGGGGATCAGATTGGGACATCACAGCGAACTTTATAGAGCCTAAATCGGGCTTGAAATTCAGTATATCTGCAGACGATAGTGATACCTGCTTCTTTGAAGTCTCGGCAGAAACTGAAGATGAAGCGAAGTTGGTTCTGTTGAGTGAAATTTGGGAAATCGATATGAACTATCTTCCAACTGGGGAAAAGGTCGAATCTCCTACTGCTTTTGGTGATTTTATCATTTCGAGAATTAGCGAGTTTTTGTTCTCGGAATTTATCATTCTGATTGATGTCGGATTGTTTGGTTATAAAACAATTTGGATTAGGAAGTCGAAATTGGAACTGGAGATAACAAATGTTCAGAAATTTCGCTGGAGAGCAGTCCCGAAAGAGAAATACATTTGCTATTTATACCAACCTCCCAAACCAGGTTTGACTTAACCCACGTAATGTAACCGCTTGAGAGGTAACCACCAGGTGGCGGTTTGTGGCTCGGCTTTACGTTCTACAATGCGGGCCGCCAGAATCTCCAAAATTTTTGAAATTTCCCTGTAAATACCCTGTTTAACAGGGAACCGTCTCAGAGACGGGTTCGCATGAGACTGCACACACCACCAGTCACGTCACAAACGGCTCCATCCTTCAAAATCCATTTATTTCAATGGCTTGAAACGTCAGTTGCACCACTTTGACGACATTGCGATGGTCCCTCCTGTTCGGTCCGGGGCCAGACAGATGGGCTCTTCAGCGGCGCCGGTTCGCGCATACAAAACCGCAAAGCTGGAGGCAAAGTCTCGTGCCGCCCTCCATCTCGCGTGACGGCCGTATGTCTTTTGCCTTTTAGGGTCCGAAAGATTTTGCTCGAACGTGACAATCTCTTGTTGCAAAGAGTGTCGCGGGGGCTTCTCATGCAGGCAGGCACATCGACCGAGTTGAATTAGCCGCCTGAATGACAAAAGAGGACTGTACCGGTGAAGAAATCTGAATTATCGCCAGTGGCCTTGCCGCAGGACGCATTTTTTGCATTAGACGCATTGCCGGAGGCGTTTCGCTCTGAGATTCTTCAAGAGCTCGAGCCAGCCCTAGTGGAAAGACGATGGGAAGCGCCCATCCGAAAGAAGATTGATCCCAGAAATATCGACTTCATTGTTTATTGGCTCTACAAGACAAAATTGCCGATCCAGAAAGGTCTCGAAGGCTTTGATTTAGAGCAATACTTTGAACCGTTTCGCCGGAAGAGATGGCAGTTTGATGTGCCAACATGTTCGTCGGGCGATCATCTTCGTATGAGCGCGGTCGGCGACTTGATGTATGCGCTTGATTTGGAACAATCCAGAGATCGAATGTATTCCCGTGTTGAGGACTTGATCTTTGGGGCGGACATTCGCTTCGCGAATCTCGAATCGACACTATCGCCCGGGGAGATTGAAAACTTTACGTTGAAAGAGGCCGGAGATACGCCAAAAATCAACATAAACATTAATGAATTCGAGACACTGATTCAGCACAAAGATAAAAGATATAGTGTCGTTCAGCTGGCCAACAATCACATATTTGATTGTGGCGAGGAGGGGGTGCAAACGACATTAGAGGAGCTTAAAAACAGGAAAATGGATTTTGTCGGTGTCTATGAAAGCGCCGATGCCGCAGCTAAGCCTCAAATTCAAAATTATGGTCCTTTTCAAATCGGCTGGGTCGCGCACACATTCGGGGTAAATGACAAGCCGCTTCCGGAGGGCAAGTCGTGGATGTGCAATGTCACACCGTTTTGCGATGATCCGGATTTAAGTATCGCGCAGATTCGCGAGCAGATTGATGCCTGTCGGAAATCGGGGTGTGATCTTGTGGTGGCTTCATTGCACTGGGGAATGGAGCATGAATTATATCCATATCCGGAGCAAATGAGGTGGGCTCATGAGATGGCGGAGTGGGGAGTAGATATAATCATTGGCCATCATCCGCATGTCGCTCAAATGGCTGAGATTTACACGCCGAAGAGTTTTCCAGAAAAAAGGGTCCCTATACTTTATAGTTTGGGAAACCTGACCCCCTTCTACGGAAGTCCGCAAACCTGTCTCAGCCTGATTGCAAACATACATCTTGCAACGAAGGGGGGCAAAGAAAGCCAAGGCCTAGTGGTGACCGGCTTGGAATTGTCCCCGGTTATCTTCATGACGGAAAAAGAGGGCGGCACCGCGAATTCAGTACTTGTTCCACTTGAGGAGGCGCAAAGTCTGGCGGAGCAGGGCGAGCATGAAGAATATCTCGCGGCAGCGATCGATTGGAGTAAGAAAATAACAGGGGATTGAGTCTTGGTTTGAAAGTGCCGGAGCCTCCACCTGCTACCCCAATCAATCTCTTAAGAACCAGACCCCGAATGGTCATGCCTAAGGCGTGCTTCCAACCAGCCACATGCCGGCGGCAAGCTTGACCGTTTCTCTCTCAACATAAGGCGTCAACGCCTTGCTAATCGACTCTGTCGCAGCGTCAACAACATCGCCGGGCTGGCCGCGCAACCAGCTGTTGACCGCACCGATCTGGGTGGTTTGGGTGAGCGCCGCGTTCAGCCCGCCGCCAGCCGCGATATCGAGGTCGACATCAAGCCGTTCAATCTGCGGCGCTGACCAGCCTGCTTCCGTCAGAACATGCGATATATAGTCGGGGTCAGCAAAGCCAAACATGCCCGGCGCATTGGGAGTGCCAGTGGGGCGCGGCGGCAGGTGGGGCCGGACGGCGTCCATCGGCACTTTCATCCAGGGGTTCGCGTCGAGGTTCCGCCAGCACACAAAGGCCATTCGCGCGCCCGGGTTCGCAAAGCGGCGCATATGTGCAAAGGCGCCGACCGGCTCGCCAAAAAACATCAAGCCAAATGTCGAGGCCAATAGATCATAGCCCTCGAGATCGGCCTCTGAAGCATCGGCCGTGATCCACTTTATGTTGTTTAGGTCTCGCAGCCTGGCGCGTCTTTCTCCTTCAGTCAGCATGGACTGAGAGATATCAAGACCAACAATTCGGCCCTCAGGTCCGACCGCCTCCGCAAAATCAAGGGTCGTGGCGCCGCAGCCGCAGCCGACATCCAGAACATGCTCACCTAACCCCGGATTTGCAAAGGAGAGCAGAGCCTTTGAAACCGGTTCCAGGGTCATATCGGTATGACTTTGTCGTGCGACCCAGATCTCACCCCCTTGCCCGTTCCAAAAAGCAAGTTGGTCCTTTTTGACATTTTCAGCGCTTGTCAACTTTTGTCCCTCCAGCAGCCGCACAGCGGCAATCGTCCAACGGACCCTTAACAAAGGGGTTGGTTGTACGACTCTAACTCGGCTTCGCGGACGAGGGAAGCAACATAAACAAAAGGGTATTCTTTAAAATCAGTAGCTTGACAGGCGCGCGCCAGTCGCAGGTCATTGAGGGCGGGTCACACAGGTGTCTCAGGCGGCGCTCACTTCGGTGTCCGCATCGCCAAGCATCCCGTCACGAGCCAAGGGCAGGCGAATCCAGAAACGGCTACCCGTATTGATCCGGCTTTCAAAGCTGATCGAACCGTTCATCGCCTCAATCATCCTCTTGGATACCGCAAGTCCGATCCCCGAGCCGGCGGCGGACGAGAACTGTTCAACACCAAGCCGGTTAAACAGCTCAAACAAATGCGGTTGCTTGCTGGTGTCGATCCCAATGCCCGTGTCGGTAATAGAGATCAGGCAATGATGATCGTCGTCCATGGCTAGTTCGATAGAAACCTTACCCCCAGGCACATTGTATTTAATGGCATTGGAGAGCAGATTGAGGAGAACCTGCCGGATCCATTGACGGTCGCCCAGCACCACACCTTGCGTGGGGGCCTGCGCATGGTTGTGAACAGAGACCTGGCACTCAGCTGCCATGGGGAAAACCATGGAGCAGCAATCATCAACGACCTCGACCATGTCCACATTTTCAAAAACCAGGTCACACTCGCCCAGTTCAATGCGGGAAATATTGATAATGCTGTTGACGATATTCAAAAGATGCTTGCCGGCCTTTTCGATGTAGCCGACATTTTCCATCTGGCGCGGCGTCAGCAAGTCCCGGGTGTCGCTGCGCAAAACCTCGGAAAAACCGATCACTGAGTTAAGGGGGGTGCGCAGCTCGTGGCTCATGCTGGCGATGAATTCAGATTTTGCCCGGCTCAACCGGTCTGACTCATTTCGTGCCTCGGTCAGATAGTGCTCCGCCAGCTTTCTGTCGGTGATATCCGTTGTCACGCCGGTAATAGCCTCGACCCGGCCCTTTGCGTCGCGAACCACAGATCCCTCTACATTGACCCAGATCTCCTGTTGATCCTTTCGAATCGCCAGGACATCGAAGTCAAAGTGATCGTCTACATTCTCCAGGTCTTCAATCCGGGTCGAAATGAGCTCAAGGGACTCTGGCGGGAAGACTATCTTCTTCCAGTTCTTTTGCATTACCAGCTCACTCGGCTCAAAACCAAAGATCTCTTCCATGGAGGGGGAGAAAAACCGTGTGCCCGCTTTCAGGTCATATTCCCAGATGCCGCTCTTGGAGTTGGAGATCGCCCGATCAAACCGGGCTTCACTCTCGGCCAGCCTCACAGTGGTGCGTTTGAGCCTGACAAATCCAACGGAAAGGATGGCAAAAAGAAAGAACCCGCAGAGGATCAGACCACCCTGCAATATTTGAATCTTGCTTTGTTGATCAAGCTTGGCTTCCTGATCGGCCACAATCTTTTGGTAAGCCTGTTCAATCTGCTCCCGCCAGTTCTTTGCATCCGCCTGATTTTGCTCCCCGATAATTTCCTCGCGCTCCGCATAGTATTTTTTGATCAGCTTATAGGCTTCTTTATAGCGATGTTCGGCAAAGGCAATTTCAGCATCAACATGTTGGTTGCGCGCCGCCCAGGTTGTTCCCGAATATTCCGGCCGTTTGTCGAAATACTCGCGGGCAATCGCCTGATATTCCCGAGCGGTCTCTATGTCGCCGGTTCGCGCCGCGCCAATGGCCCCAACCTGGCGCAGGAAAACGGTGAAATCATTTTGGTCTTTCGAGACCTCAAGGCCTGCGTTGGCATAAGCCAGGCTTTCGGCAAACTCGCCGAGATCGTAATAGTTATAGGCCAGTCCATAATAGGCATAGAGCCGGTTTTCTGGCTGTCCGGTCTCCTCATACCATTCGATCAACCGTTGAAACAGGTTGTTGGAGGCTTCCACATGACCTTTCTCAGAAAGCGCCATGGCGGTGTTATAGACAATGGTGCCCAGATCGATTTTTTCATCGGCAAGGCGGGCCTCCTCAATACATTGCGTGTATTGATAAATGGCTTCATCAATGTCCCCCAGCTCGACGCTCAAATAGCCAAGACTATAGGAAATCGCAGGCTTAAGACGCTGTGTTTCGCTGGTCTGGTCAAGCAGGCGCGATACGGTGACAATTCTTGCTTTGGCTTGATGAAAGCGCGCCTCGTGAGGCTCTAAGGTCGCACGCAGGATGGTGGCGATGACAAGGGCTGTCTTGTCCTGCATCGCCTCAGCGCGCGCAATCACATCATTGAGTTGCAGTTCTGCGGCGGCATAGTCGCCCATCCCGCCAATCGCATAAGCAATATAGGCATCAGCAATCGCCAGGTGTTCCTCGTCAGAGGTTTGAAGAGCTGTCTCGCGAAGCTTATTCGCGGCCTCGTTCAGGTTGTCAAAGTCATCCGCATACCAATATTCATCAGCCTGTGAGTGCAGGATCTCCAGGTTCATCTGCGCCGGCAATGGAGAGTGCTCAGAGGTGAGTTTGAGGGGGCGATAGGCATAAAGGTCAAGGTCTCTGGACTCGAAAATTAAATCCAAAAATGCTTTGACCTTTTTTTCGGTGCTCTCGATCTCGCTTGAGGCAAGCTCAAGGGCTTGGGCTCTGCCTGAAGTGCAAAGCGCCCAAATCCCGAGACTTAAGATCAGAAAGGACACCAGGGAAAAACCCCTGATCTGCTGCCCAGTCATAATGAACCCCCCGATTAGCTGGGGCAGCATACGCACTTGAGGTAAACACCGTGTGAAGATGATCTTCTTATGCTTGTAAATTTAACAATGTAGTTAACAAGCTCTTTACGTTGAGGATGATCCCCCGGTTTTTGTGGGCATTTGGCGTGACAAAGCCTGATAGGCGTCATACTGACTGAGAAAAATTTGACCGGTGAGGGCCTTCAGAAAGTGAGAGCGCTTCAGGTGGTCCATCACCGGACCTTTCACTTCACTAAGGTGGAAGGTGATACCAGCCGCCTCAAGCCGCTCATTGATGGCGCCCAGACTTTCCAGGGCGCTGGCGTCAATGGCATTAACGGCGGGACACATAAGCACCAGGTGTTTAAGGTGGGGCCTTTGGGCGATGGCCGCATAAACCTGGTCTTCCAAAAACCGCGCATTGGCAAAATAAAGACTTTCATCCACGCGCAAAGTGAGCAGCGTGTCGCAGGTGTCAACGTCGTGTCGGTCGATGTTGCGGAAGTGTTCAGTGCCCGGTACACGGCCCACAACCGCATAGTGGGGGCGGCTCGTGCGATAAAGGTGCAGAAGGATCGACAACAAGACGCCCGATGCCACCCCGGCCTCGACCCCAACACCCCAGGTCAGCGCGATAGTCGTCGCCATGGCGATAAAGTCCTGCTTGGAATAGGCCCAGATCTCTCTCATCATTTTGATATCAACCAGTGACAACACGGCAACGATAATAGTCGAGGCCAAAGTAGCCTTCGGAAGATTGTAGATAAGAGGCGTCAGAAAGAGCGTCGCCAGAGCAATACCAATTGCCGTTAGCGCGCCCGCGGCCGGGGTTTCCGCCCCGGCGTCAAAATTAACGACGGAGCGGGCAAAGCCGCCTGTGACCGAATAACCGCCGCTGATACCGGAAGCAAGATTGGCCGCACCCAAAGCAACGAGCTCGCGGTTGGGGGAGATCCGTTGCCGTCGCCGCGCCGCCAGCGTTTGCGCAACGGAGATGGATTCAACAAAGCCGATCAGGCTGATGATGAAAGCGGGCAATAAAAGTGCCTGCGCCATTTCCAGATCAAATGCGGGCAGGTGCAGCTGCGGCAATCCCATCGGGACATCCCCGACGGTTTGAACGCCTTTCTCGGAAAGATTAAACGCAAGGGTGGCTAGGGTGGTTCCGATCACGGCAAAGACGGGCCCAGCCTTAACGAGGAATTGGCGCCACGAGGCCGGGACATGCAATCGGGAAAGGAGGGGGTCAAGATAAATTCGGACCCCGTACAAAAAGATCAGGCTGACAAGGCCAATCGCCAGAGTATAGAAATTGGTTTGCGGTAATCCGCTCACAAGGCTCGGCAGAAGATGCAGCAAATTGTGACCTGAAACATGAATACCCAGAATATGCTTGAGCTGGCTGACGGCGATGAGAACACCGGACGCGGAAATAAAACCGGAAATGACCGGGTGACTTAAGAAGTTGGCCAAAAATCCGAGCCGCAAGACCCCGAGGACCACAAGAATGCCGCCGCAAAGAAGCGCCAGCAGCATGGCGGCTTCGACAAATCCTTCACCATTGTTGCCGACGACCGCGCCGACCGCTGTTGCCGACATGAGTGACACCACGGCCACCGGGCCGACGGCAAGTGTGCGGCTCGTGCCAAAAATGGCATAGGCCACCAGGGGCAAAATGCTGGCATAAAGGCCCATCTGGGGCGGCAATCCCGCAAGCATCGCATAGGCCAGCGATTGCGGGATGAGCATGATCGTGACAATTACCGCCGCCGTACCGTCGTTCAAAAGGGTTTGGCGATTATAGGCGCCTGCCCAATCGAGAAAGGGAAATACCCGTCTTAAGAAGTAAGTGTCTGCCATCAGATTGGAGTTCCCTTGCCTCTTGAGCCGCCTTCAGGTCTTCAGGTGCCGGTAATCGCCGGGGGTAAGTCATATCCGGCCGCCTTGGCCTTGGCGGCGATCTCTTGGGCAGGCAGCTTTTGCCGATGGCTCACAGCCCACAGCATCACCGCACGGGTTCCGGTCCGGCAAAAGGCAAAGACGGGACCTGTCGCTTCCTGGCAAGCCTCGGCAAAGGCCGCGACCTCAGCGCCCGTCATTTGTCCGGGCGTGATGGGGATATAGTGGTAGGCAAGACCAAGCGCCTTTGCGGCTTCGGCGATCTGGCTTGAGGCAGGCTGGTCGGCCGCTTCCCCGTCGGGCCGCACATTGATGATGGTGGTAAAACCTTTCTCCGCCAGTTCGGCAAGGTCCTCAGCCCGGATCTGGGGGGACACCGCCAGCTCGGGCGTTACAGTTCTGATGTCCATTAAAATGCCTTTCTTTGGCGTGGAGGGGGCAGCGTGCGTTGCGACTTAGACTGTGTCAATCGGGATCTTGAGATATCGAATGCCATTGTCTTCAGCGGGTGGAAAGTGACCCGCCCGCATATTAACCTGAACCGATGGCAGGATGATTTTTGGAAGGTCAAGCTGGGCGTCTCTTAAGTTCCGCATTTCGGCAAAGGCTTCTTTGCTCACCCCCTGATGGACATGAATATTGTGAGCCTTTTCTTCCCCGACAGTGGTTTCAAAGGCAAAACCCTCGCGGCCCTCTGCCCCATAGTCGTGACACATAAATAGGCGCGTTGTGTCCGGCAGCTCAAAAATCTTCTGTATGGAGTCATAAAGCGTTTCAGCATTGCCACCAGGAAAATCACACCGCGCCGTGCCATAGTCAGGCATAAACAATGTGTCGCCCACGAATCCGGCATCCCCGATGACATAGGTCAAGCAGGCCGGGGTGTGACCGGGAGTGTGGAGGACCTTGGCGGAAAGGTCGCCGATTGAGAAGCTGTCGCCATCTTGAAAGAGCACGTCAAACTGGCTGCCATCTCTTTTAAAGTCCGCGCCGACATTAAACAGTGTGCCAAAGGTCTCCTGGACGACGGAGATCTTTTCTCCCACTGCGATTTTGCCGCCAACTTCGGTCTGCAGATAGGGTGCGGCCGAGAGGTGGTCAGCATGAACATGAGTTTCCAGGATCCACTCCACCTCCAGACCCTCGTCCTTGATGTAGGCGATGATCCGATCGGCCCCGGTGTGGTTCGTGCGCCCGGAGTTTGCGGCGTATTCCAGAACTGTGTCGACAAGGGCGCATTTGCCGGTACCAGGATCGGCAACGACATAGCTGTAGGTATTGGTCGGCTCGTCGAAAAACTCTTTGACTCGGGGCTTCAATTTTTTCTCCTGCCATCAGGACACGTGAGCGGTTAGGCCATCATGGGGACAGTATTCTACAGTCTGCACCTGTAATTCAAGGAGTGATTTGACGCGCCGCTCAAAAATCAGAACGCCAGATTTTCCGACCGGCAAAAACATCCAGCCAGGCCGACAGATGGGCGAGCCCCATCAAGACATACATTAGCCACATCGAGGTCAATATGGCCGTGGTGTTCTGCGACAGGCCAATTCCGAGAATCTCCACAGGCACGGCCATGGTCGCATGGTCCATGCCGGCCATCTGCGACAAATGGGACAGGTGGCTGCCGACGGACCGTTCAGCACCATAGCTGACAAAGCCGAGCAGAAAAAAGATCGGCGAAATCGCCAGACGAAGAAAGAAAGACATGGGCGCGCCGCGCTCCTGAGAGAGGAAGGTCAAAATTTCGCGCGACCCTATCGCGCTTGCCGAAGCGGAGCCGCGTGACAAATTGCCGCGAAAAATTATGAGGGAGGGGTCTCTACTTACGCTTGGCACTGTGCTGCGGCCCCTCATGCGCGCCGGCAGCGATAGCGTCACGGTGCTGAGGTCTTATCTTGTATTTCTCAAGCTTGCCCGGCTTAACCAGATCCCAGTCCTGATGCTCTTT
>SBHG01000042.1 GCA_006226305.1 Alphaproteobacteria bacterium
CGGATGGGAAAACTGAGGCTGGGCGACCCCCTCGACAAGGGCATCGACATCGGCGCCATTGTCGATCCGGTTCAGCGCGATCAGATCGACGCCCTCGTGAAAGCAGGCGTCGAAGACGGCGCCACTCTTTTCCAGCCGGACATCCCGGTTCCAAGCCAGGGCTGTTATTACCCGCCCACGCTTTTGACAGAGGTGGAGTCCTCCAACATCTGCGCACGAGAAGAGATTTTTGGACCGGTGTTGTCCGCCACGACCTTCCGAACCTTGAAGGAGGGAGTCGATCTTGCCAACAACACACGTTACGGCCTTGCAGCCTCTATCTGGACAGAAAACCTGAACAAGGCCATGGAAGTGGCGCCGCAAGTTAAAGCGGGCGTGGTCTGGATCAATTCCACAAATCTTTTCGATGCAGCCGCCGGATTTGGCGGCTACCGTGAAAGCGGCGTCGGCCGCGAAGGCGGCCTTGAGGGCATGATGGAATATCTCAAGCCGGTCTTTGAAAAAAACCTGAAGGACATCGAGCCCATCCATAAGCCTGAGGCCCACTTCGTTGAGCCTGGCAAAGATCTGCCGACAATTGATCGCACGGCCAAACTCTACTACGGCGGCAAGCAGGCCCGCGCCGACAACGACAGTTCACTCACGGTCGTCTCCCATGACGGCGCCTATGCCGGCGCTGTCGCCTATGGTCAGTACAAAGACATCCGCAATGCCGTCGAAGCTGCCGCCACGGCCGCAGCCTGGCGCAATGCGACCGCCCACAACAAGGCGCAGATCCTTTTTTACATGGGCGAAAACCTTTCCATTCGAGCCAATGAATTTGAAGGCCGCCTCAAAAGCCTGACCGGCGCATCCACCGCAAGGGCAAAGAAGGAAGTCGCCCTGTCCATCGAACGGCTCTTTAATGCCGCCGCCTGGGCCGACAAATATGACGGCCAGATCCACACGCCTCCCATGCGCGGTGTCGTCGCCGCCATGAAGGAGCCAGTCGGTACCTTGGCCATTGTCTGCCCGGACGAGGCGCCGCTCCTCGGTTTTATTTCGCTTATGGCCCCCGCCATGGCTATGGGCAACACGTCTATCATCGTGCCGTCAGAGCGCTATCCGCTCCTGGCGACCGACTTCTACCAAATTCTCGATACCTCGGATGTGCCTGCCGGTGTGATCAACATCGTGACCGGTCCCCACAAGGACCTCGCGCCAGTGCTGGCCAAACACGATAACGTCGACGGCATCTGGTATCACGGCTCTGCGCCGCTCAGTCAGATCGTCGAAGAGCTCTCGGCAGATAATATCAAGCGCACCTGGGTCAATTATGGCCGCGCCTATGATTGGTTCGACCCAGAACAGGGGGCAGGCAAGCACCTTCTTCGGCACGCCACCGAGGTCAAGAATATCTGGCTCCCCTATGGTGACCAGATATAATCAGCATCTGAATCGGGGACTAATTCAGGGATAAACCAAATCAGGGGGACTGACATGGCACGAGCAGCAAAATCCGCGGCGCCATCTTATCAATGGATTGCGGGCGGCGATTTAAATGCCTATTTCGCGTTCCTACTCGATTGTGTCGTCAATCTCTTTGTCCTGAGTATTCTATTGCAGGGATTTGGCTTTCCTGTCGATTTCATCAATTCCAAAATTATCCCCGGCGGCGCTTTCGCCATTGTCATCGGCAATATCATCTACGCCTGGCTGTCGTTTCGCACTGCCAAGCGTACCGGCTCACCGCAAATCACAGCCATCCCCTTAGGCCTCGATATCACCACCATCATCGGCTATTCCTTCGGTGTCTTGGGCCCGGTTTTCCTGGTCGCCCAGGCAGAGACCGGCGACCCTTACGAAGCCGCCCGCATCGCCTGGTATGTGGGTATGGCGGGCACCCTCTGGATGGCTTTGGTGAAGCTCATCTGTTCCTTCTTTGGCGGCGCCATTCGCCGATTTGTGCCGGCCTCCGCCCTCATCGGTTCCATTATGGGCATCGCCATTGTCTGGCTCGGTGCCAATTCCATTGCTGGCGTCTTCGAAGTGCCGACCGTGGGCCTCATTTCTTTTACCATCATGGCCTTTGCACTCATCGCCGGTCATGTGCTGCCCTTTAGAATTCCCGGCGCCGTAGTCGGCCTCGTGATCGGAACAGTTCTCTTCTATGTCTTCGGTAAATACGGGGTTCTGGACGCATTGGGCCAACCCTTCAGCTGGCCAAAGGTTGAAAGTGGCGGCTTCTTGATGCCATCGATCACCTTCGGCGGGTTTGAAGAGCTGCTCGGCCGGTCGATGACCTATCTGCCGCTGACCATTCCTTTCGGCGTATTGGTTGCGGCCTCCTCCATCAATATCACCGAGGCCTTGCGCCTGGCGGGCGACGAATACACAACCGAAGGGGTTATCCGCGGCGATGCGCTGGGCACAGCCCTTGGCGCACTTTTCGGTTCGGTCATTCAGACCACGCCCTATTTCGGTCACCTCACCTACAAGCGCATGGGCGCGCGCGCCGCCTATTCCATGGCCGTCACCGTGACCATGTTTATTGGCGGCACCTCTGGTGCCATCGCGCTCTTGTCGAATGTCATCCCCGGCGCCGTTGCCAAACCGATCCTCATCGTGGTCGCTTTTGACATTGTCCGCCTTGGGTTTGAAACCCTGCCCGCGCGGCACGCACCGGCCATTGCCATGGCCTCACTGCCTGCCATCATCAACTTCGCCCAGTCAAAAGTCGACGAGCTTTTAGGTTACATGAGCGGTGCCCTCAGCGATCTCTCGGTTAAAGCGAGTTCGGTCCTGCCCGGATTTTGGTTTGATCAGTATTACGTTCTGCTCGCCCTTTCGCGCGGCTACATTGTCACTGCGCTTCTTTGGGCAGCGACCATGGCCTTCATCATCGACCGGCGATTACGCGATGCTGCTGGCATGATGCTGCTTTGCGCGCTCTTCACCTTTGTCGGCTTTATCCATTCTCTGGCGCCGCAGGGCGCGATCTATCTGCCATGGATGTTGGGCGATATGGACCCAAGCCTGCCGACACGCGCCCTGCTCCTGCCCTACAACATCGCCCTTGGCTATGTGCTGGCAGCCCTGGTGCTTTTTAGCCTCTCCTTTGAGAAAAAGATCCCGCCGCATCACGCTGAAAGCTGACGAGACCTAGAGCCCGAGCGGCGGAAAACCGCCACTTTCCATATTAATCATGACGCACAAGTCACTTGGCTTTCGCGCCCAAATCGACTTATCCTGTGGGTCCTGTTAACGAAATGAAAGGAGGTGTCCAATGTCGAGTGAGAACAATTGGATTTTTGACAGCTTAAGCCATCATGCTTGGGAGTCGGAGCAGCCTCCGGTTAACAACTAGATAGCCACAGTCTTGACGAAGACTGTCGAGCTGGAGAATTCCAGATCTCGCGGGGGCCGCCACCTTAAGAAGGGGCGGCCCTTTCCGATTCAAGATCTGGTGACAAAAAAGGGCAGCGAAACATTTCCGCTGCCCTTTGTTAAAATCTGCGGTGGCGCAATTTAGTCGCCCTTAGCGCCGCCATTTATGGCCTCGGCTTGTGCCTTTTCGCGCGCTTCCTGGAGTGCCTTCGCTTCCGCCGCAAGTTCATCCCAGGTTCGCCGCTTGACCTCAACTGTCGGCATGGCTTCATCAAGCCGCTTTACCGATTCATCGGTGATCGAGAAAGAACCCGAAGACAACAGCACCTGGGTTTGATCCATCAAAATGGTACCCTGCTTTTCGACCATAATCTGCTGCATGATCGGGGTCAGACGCGCCATGATCTGGTTTTCACCTTGAGCCTGCGCGGCTTCCAACTCTTTGGCGTATTTTTGCTTGGCGACTTGTTCTTTTTGAACCAGTGCTTCGTATTTGTCGCGGAACTGATCGGACGGCAAAATCGCACGCTGCTGCATCAGCGATCTGGCCTCTTCCTCAATCGCCTTCAAAGTTGCATCCTGATCCTTGGCAATTTCATCTTGGATTGCCAGCAGCTTTGTCCGCAGATCCTGACCTGCTTTAGAAGCACCGAAGACTTCAGCCTGATTGACCACCAGCACGCGCGGCTTGGAAGGCACCTTGGCGGGCCCTGTATTGGCGTCAAGAAACACGTCGCGTACCGAGGTCGGCTTATCCGCGACAGCCGTATCTGTTGCAGCTTCTTCCGCCGCCTTATTGTCGTCCTTGTCCCCGCAAGCAGCGAGCGCCAGTACAGCGGCCAAAACGAGCGAAAACCGAACCGGACGAGATGAAATTTCTGTAATCATGTCAAAACCTTAAGCATTGCCCCGAAATCTAAGTGCTCTTTCTAAGGGCTGGGCCAATAAAATCAAGGAGAATCCCCGGCCGGACCGGGCGCGGCACTTAAACGGGCCTCTTACTCCCCGTCAGTGGGTGCGCTGAGGTGTGGATGCTTGCCTTGAATATCTCTGTAAAAGGCCCGGATACTGGCCATATCCGCCTCAATGTCGCCGCTCGGATAGATCGCCGGACCGACACCGCCCACCTTGCGACCATAGTCCAAAAAACCCGGAACAATGGGCACCCCGGCCCCAACCGCGACCCTGTAAAAGCCCGTTTTCCAGCGCTTCACGGCCCCGCGCGTGCCCTCGGGCGCAATCGCCACAATCAATCGGTCGCGCCCCTTAAACTGCGCCACGGTCTGACCAACCAGGTCCTGCGCTGCCTGCCGATCGACAGCGATGCCGCCAAGCCAGCGCGCCACGGGGCCTTTGATACCAGTAAAAAGCGTATGTTTGCCCATCCAGTAAATGCTCTGCCGCAAGCCCAGCGCCACCCCCACCATGAATGGAAAATCCCAGTTAGAGGTATGCGGGGCGGCAATCAGCACGAATTTCTTTTCCTCAGGCACCTCCCCTTCAATGCGCCAGCCTTGCAGGCGAAACCAGAGCCCGGCGAGCCCCCGCAGTGCGCCGCTGACAATCCGATTGTCGAAAAACGTCTTTTGCATGGAATGGATCAGGCCCCTTCGTAAACGCCGAACCAACACTCTCACCCGATCCGCGGACATTCACAAGCCAGATTTCCAACCGCCCGAAAGCGCCCGCTCTAGCGCTTGCATTTGACCCGCTTTCCGACAACCATGTCAGAAAACAGGCCGCTCACAAGGCCGCAGCAAATTCTAAGGGGAGGAACATATGAGCAAGGCACGTCTGCTGATCGCCAACCGCGGCGAAATAGCAATCCGTATCGCTCGAAGCGCCGCGGAGCTTGGCCTTGAAACCATCGGCATCTACGCCGAAGACGATGCCACCTCTCTCCATACCCGGCGGGTAAGCGAAGCTGTACCCTTAAAGGGGCGCGGCGCCAACGCCTATCTTGATGCCGACCAGATCATTGAGGTCGCCAAATCCCACGGCGCCTCCCTCATTCACCCCGGCTACGGTTTTTTAAGCGAAAGCGCTGAATTTGCGCGCGCTTGTAAAGAAGCAGGCCTCACCTTCATCGGTCCTCGCGAAGAGGTGCTAGAGCTCTTCGGCGACAAAGCCGCCGCCCGTGCCCTTGCCAAAAGGTTGGACGTGCCGCTCTTGCCCGGCACTGAGGGGGCAACCACCCTTCAAGAGGCAACGACCTTCTTTAACGCCTTGCCAGAGGGGGCAGCCATGGTCATCAAGGCCATCGGCGGCGGCGGCGGACGCGGCATGCGCATCGTCCGAACGGCAGAAGAAATCCCGGCCGCCTTTGAGCGCTGCCAATCAGAAGCGACGGCCGCTTTCGGGCGCGGCGATGTTTATGTGGAACAAGCACTTTTAAAGGCGCGCCACGTGGAAGTTCAAGTGATCGGCGATGGCTCCGGTGCGGTCGCAGTCCTCGGCACCCGCGAGTGCTCTTTGCAGCGCCGTCATCAAAAACTGATCGAGATCGCCCCCGCTCCTTACCTGCCCGCAGGCGTGGAGGCGCGCCTCATTGAGGCAACCCGAACCATGGCCAAAGCCATTGGCTATGACAGCCTCGGAACATTCGAATTTCTGATCGACGCGGAAAATCTTTCAGACCCGTCGATCATTGCCTTCATCGAAGCCAACGCCCGCCTTCAGGTCGAGCATACCGTGACCGAAGAAGTGACCGGCCTGGACCTTGTCGCGCTGCAGATCGCAATCGCACTTGGCGACAATCTTGAAGATCTGAGTATCGATCCTGCCCTCGTACCCGCCGCCAATGGCATCTCGGTCCAGGCTCGCATCAATATGGAAACCATGTTGCCTACTGGCGAGGTCAAGCCCCAGGGCGGTATCTTGAGCGTTTATGAAATGGGCGCAGGAGCGGGTCTGCGCGTCGAAGGCTATGGCTATGCGGGATACCGCACCAGCCCCGCCTATGATTCGCTTCTGGCCAAGCTCATTGTCACGAGCCCCTCCGATGATCTCGGGATCGCGCTGGCACGAACCTGCCGCGCCCTCGCCGAAACGCGCATTGAGGGCGTTAAATCCAACAAGGACTTCCTTGCCGCCCTCCTTGCCCACGAGGATGTCAGGGCAGGCCGCATTTACACGCGCTTCATTGATGATCATGTGAGCGACCTTGTCGCCGCCGAAGAAAAAACCAACCCCACATTTGACAAGAATGATCCGCTGGCCATTCTTGCCCACGGCCAGTCGGGCAGCGGTGTCTCGCAAACCACAGAGCCCGAGCTCGCCGAAGGCATAACCGCCCTGCGCGCGCCCATGCAGGGCACGGTCCTGAGCATGGAAGTCGAAGCTGGCGCGACGGTTGCCCCGGGCGCGCCCATCCTCATCATGGAAGCCATGAAGATGGAACACGTCATTTCCAGCGAAACCGGCGGCACAGTCTTGGACTTCCATGTCGAGGCCGGTGACACAGTTTTTGAAAACGATCTTCTGGCAAGCCTTGTCCCCGGCGAGAGCTTAAGCGCAGGCAAGACCGAAGAGACCGCCATTGATCTTGATCACATTCGCCCGGACCTTCAGGAAAATAT
The DNA here is from genome assembly GCA_006226305.1 of Alphaproteobacteria bacterium. Lineage (GTDB taxonomy): Bacteria > Pseudomonadota > Alphaproteobacteria > M2410 > M2410 > M2410. The sequence goes on from SBHG01000042.1 coordinate 6,945, forward strand.
CGACCGCCACGCCTGGCTCCTCGATGAAAACCGTCCGGAAGCCGTGGCCCGCCGCCGCAAGACCGGCCAGCGCACCGTCCGCGAAAACATCAATGACCTTTGTGACGAAGGTAGCTTCCGCGAATACGGCGGCCTCGTTGTCGCCGCCCAGCGTCGCCGCCGGGACCTGCAGGACCTCATTGAACGCACGCAAGCCGACGGCATGGTGGCCGGGATCGGCCGGGTCAATGGCGACCTCTTTCCCGGAGATGAGGCAGAGGTCGTTGCCATGTCCTACGACTACACCGTGCTCGCCGGAACGCAAGGCAAGAACAACCACGCCAAGAAAGACCGCATGTTTGAGGTCGCGGAGAAAAACCGCCTGCCGGTGATACTTTTTTCCGAAGGCGGCGGCGGCCGCCCCGGCGACACCGATGCCACCGGCGTGGCGGGCCT
>SBHG01000120.1 GCA_006226305.1 Alphaproteobacteria bacterium
GCGCCCATTAGCAAGGCGAACAGAACACCATTCAAGCCGCCGACGAGTACCTCGCGGGTGACAATACGCATGGCATTGGTCGCCGTCAGATCTTTCGTGGCCAGTGCACGCACGGCAATCGTCAGTGTTTGCGTTCCCGCATTCCCGCCCATCGAGGCCACAATCGGCATCAAGATCGCGAGCGCGACGGCACGCTCCAGCGTCTCGCTGAACACGCCAATGACAATGGATGCCAGGATCGCCGTGAGCAAATTCACAAACAGCCAGGAGAAGCGCGAGCGGGTCGTCGAAATCACAGAACTGGACAACCCAACTTGATCCTTGACGCCCCCAAGGGCGAGCATGTCATCGCTGGCCGCCTCCTGAACGATCCCAACAATGTCGTCCACCGTGATCATACCCACCAGCCGTCCTTCATCATCAACCACAGCCGCCGAGGCCAAGTGATATTGTTGAAAGAGATAGGCGACTTCTTCCTCATCCATGGTCGCGGGAATGAGAGTCTGCTGGACGTTCATCACATCGCCCACCAGCCTGTCGCGGTTGAGCATCAGCAATCTGGAAATCGGCATTGTCCCGATGGCATGACCAGAGGGGTCCACCACAAAGATCTCAAAGAACATATCAGGCAGGTTTTCGTGCGATTTAATCTGGTCCAACGCCTGACCGACGGTCCAAAATGGCGGCACCGCCATAAACTCGCGCTGCATAAGCCGCCCGGCAGAATACTCCGGATACTGCATCGCATATTCGACCAGGGCCCGATCCTCATCTGCCACCTGCTCGAGGACCTCGGCCATCTTGCCTTCATCGACATGTTCGAGAAGATCGACTGCATCATCACTTTCCAGCTCGTGAACGGCTGCCGCCACATCCTTGGCCGGCATCATGGCGACAACTTCGCGCTTGATGTCCTCGTCCAGATCGCTCAGCGCCTCGGCATCAAGCTCTGAGCCGACGATTGCTAAAAGACTGCGGCGCTCGTCAGGTCGCACCAGTCCCAGGAGGTCAGCCTGATCGGCGCTGTGCAGCTTTTCAAACAGCTCACGCACCCGCGCGCCGAGGCCCGCGTCAACCGCGTCGCAGATCTCGCGCACAAACCCGGGGTTAAGGGCATAGTCCTCATCAAGCGTGGGCGCTTCATGCACCTCTCCTGCTTGCGCTTCCTGATCCAAGGCGCCGAACCTCCTTAAAAAGGGACCAATGAGTGGGTAAATTCTGTCGTCTCAATAGGCCATGACTCGCCCTCAGAAGGCAAGAAATCCCTGAAAAAACAGCAGGAAAGCAGGCAAAAACCGTCATCTGTTCTGTCAAGCTCGCCCGAACGGCGCGATATTAACCATATAGCCACCTTGGGCCGGTAATTTGCTGGTCAAAATCCTGCTTAACCGACCAGTCGAGGGCCGAGAACATGTCTGGCAAAAAATTCAGTGACGATCTTCAAAACCACAAGCCTGCGTTGAATATCACCAACTGTATGGCAGCGGCGAAGGAACACCACGGCAAAAGCGTGGGCGCACAGGTGCGCGAAATCTGGAACCTCTCGCGCAAACAATTCAAACTGACCCCTCAAGACTATTTCTATTTTGCTCTCTACGATGACGCGCGCTACTCGGCTGAAGAAAAGCAGCGCTTCATTGCCGACCGCGACCACCACTCCATCATCATAAAATGCTGTGAGCCCACATGGTGGGCCCTGGCCGACGACAAGTATTTTTCCTACACGCTTCTTGAGGCCAATGGTGCCCCAACGCCCCAAACGCAGGCGATCTTTGCCTCGGGTACACGCAGCTTCGGCAAGACACCCGCCCTGCGTAGCAAGCAGGACCTGAAAATCTTCCTGTCAAACCAGGCGAACTATCCACTTTTTGTAAAACCCAACAGCGGTGTCGGCAGCTTTGGAACCTTTGCTGTCGAAGGATATGATCCACAAAGCGACACGCTCAACCTGTCTAAGGGCGAAACCGTTTCGCTCACCGATTTCGTTAGCCAGATCGATGGTCAGGAGCCTTACCTCTTTCAAAGCACTTTGACGCCTCACCCACAAATCAGTGAAATTTGTTCCGGCAAAGTATCAACGGTACGCGTGATCGTCATCCTTCAGGACGGACAGCCCGAAATCATCCAGACTGTTTGGAAGATCCCCGGGCCCGACGCCATCGCCGACAATTTTTGGCGCAAAGGCAACATGCTGGGCGCCGTCGACCGTGAAACCGGAAAAGTCACTCGGGTCATCCGTGGCTATGGACCGGAGCTGGAAGAAAACCCCGAACACCCCGTCACACATCAGGAGATCCGAGGCCTGACGCTCCCCTGCTGGGAAGCGGTCAAGGATCTGTGTCTGACATACGCCCCGTTGTTTGAAAAGCTACGGTATCAGTCCTGGGATGTCGCCATTACCCCTGAGGGCCCTGTCGTTGTTGAGGTCAACACCGGCTCTGCCTTTAATCTCTCTCAGCTTGCAACTGGCAAGGGCTTTATGACCGACCGGTTCCAGGAATTTCTCAAAAGCTGCGGATATTTCGACAAGAAAAAATAGTCATGCCGAAAGGCCAATCGCCCGGCATTACCAAAGAAAAACCCCGCCCCTTTTTCAAAGGGCGGGGCTTCATTTAAGTCACTTATTTACTCGGTGTGATCTCATCGATTACCGCGTTCTGCATTCGGAACCCAGAACACGTGGGTAATCACCCGGCGACCGTCGCCCAAATGCAGCTCGTAAAGGTCGGCACGACCGTCCGCTGTAAAGCCGATTTCCCGGCCCCAGCCAGAGCGGTAATTGCCAATATCGTTACCACCAAGCACGCCCTTATTGCGGCCTTTGCCTGGAGGCGTGCCGCCCCCGCCGCCGCCATCGGTATGGCCGAGGTACATGGCGTCAAGCTGGTCAAAGTCATGTGCGTTGGGATGTTCATTGTTGGGCAGACCGAGGGGGTTGGAGGTATAGTCCATGCAAGTACCCAGGTTCGCATTATCAAAATTTTCATCCTGGTGGCCCAGACCAAACGCATGCCCAATTTCCTGACAGGTCACAAGTGCCCGCCAATAGGAATGATTATAGGTCGTGGATGCAAAGTAGCTGTCGTTCAGCTTGGTCACAGCCTGGGTAATGTGGTCTCCAGAGAGCCAGATCTGCGCAATCCCAAGCCAGCCCGTGTAGCCATAGGCATCACTGCAAACGTTGATCTCGCCCGCTACTGCCTTACAGGGCTTGCTTCTTCCACCCCCTGGCTTTGGATTCAAACTGAGCACGCCGGAGCTATCCCAATCGGCAACCGCGTCATCAAACGCGGTCTGCCAAACCGCCGAAACATTGTTGTTTACATCAAGAGCGAGAGGGTTAGAACTTCTTGCCCAGTGATAATTCCCCCAAGTGTGTGACGCTTGCGCTGCAGATAATGAAACTGCTCCAGCAAAAGCCAATGCCGCGAGCGATGCGGTCCCAAGACTAATTTTCACTTCCGATCTCCTTGCCTCAATTTTTCAAAAATACGCACCAACCAGAACTCTCATCAACAACATGCCCTTAAGACAGACCCTTCGGCACAGGGGAGTTCGGCGCCCTTCGTACGTAACTCGGGTATTGTTGCAACAAAATCGCAACTAAGGCAAATCGCGCGCAGAGCCGCGAGGCTGTTGCCTGGCCAAGTAACTTCTTGAAGAGTAAATATTGGGTAAAGAAAGGTTGGGCGGCTGATCCGCCGAATATAAAATAAGTTATTTATATTCAATGACTTATGACAATTTGGTGCGGTCGAGAAGACTCGAACTTCCACGGGTTTTACCCCACAGCGACCTCAACGCTGCGCGTCTACCAATTCCGCCACGACCGCACAATTTGCCACCAGCTAAATCTGGAAGATGGCGGATGTAACAGATGAAATGCCGCTTGTGAAGCCTCAAAACCCGCCAAAAGCGGATATTTTCTCAGATCCCGTCGCCGTCGACGTTTTCGACCAAATGAATGCCGCACTCCTGCTTGTCGGAGCCGGACCAGCGCCCATCCCGATATCCCCCGCCCGGTTGCACGCGCTCTGTGCAGGGCATGCAGCCGATCGACAAAAACCCTTCTTTTACAAGGGGATGTTTAGGAATGTTATGCAATTCAATGTACTCGGTCAGCTCTTCCAGGGACCAGTTCACCAGCGGGTTAATCTTCAGGTTCCCGGCGCCGCGCTGCACGTCAATTTCCACGCTGGGCAGATCCTTACGCCCCCCCGTTTGAAACCTCTTGCGGCCCGTTATCTGAATCGAAAACCCTTTCAGAGCTTTTTGTAAGGGTACGACTTTGCGAAAATGGCAGCAGGCATCATTGTCTTCCTGCCAAAGCATGCCTTCGGGATCTTTGGAGCCTTCATCTAAGGGATGCGGCCCAATTGACCGCACATCCGTAAGCCCGAGGCGCGCTTGCACCCGATCCCGATAGCGCAGCGTCTCGCCAAACAACTTGCCTGTATTGAGAAAGATCACCGGAACCGTCGGGTCCACTTGCGCGATCATATGCAGTAGTACCGCCGACTCAGCGCCAAAGGATGAGACAACGGCCACCTCGTCCCGCCAGGGGCTATTGAGCAGCGCCTCAAGTAACGGCCGCCCTTCCAGCTTACCCAAAAGACCAACGAGGTCACTGACCTTGCGGTCCTCAGGTGCTGTCGGAAGGGCTTGAACGTTCATGGTAACCAGTCTCTCTCATCAATCATTGCGTTGATCATCTTTGTCAGCTCTTTCGGCGACGCACCACTGGCCAACCAAACATCTCTCGCCTTCGCTAAATCCTTAACGTGCTGTTCCCATTCCTTGCCATATTCCTTGGTCAACTTCTTTCTCAATCGGTTTGCCAATATGGGCGAGACACCACTTGTGGAAATAGACACAGTCAGATCACCACGCCGAACCACTGATGGCATGTGTATATCGCTCTTATCTGTCGGCCCATCACAGTTAACTAATATCCTCCTGCGTCTGGCCATTTGCACAAGCTTGAGCGTCTCATCCGGGTCCAAGCCAGCAACAAAAAGAACCTGCACACCCTTTAGGTCATCGCCATCAGGTATTCGACCGATTATTCTGTCTCCAAGTCGTTTTGCTATTGCAGGTTCCGGTCTGTCGGAGAAGACCTTGATCCGCTTCGCCCCGCCACGTCTTAGATAACGCAGGCGCCGCGTCAGGGCCTTTTCGCGTGCAACAACAGCAAGCCTGAGCTCCTCAACATTCAAATCCACAGGAATCATAGAATTACTTCTTTCCGCCACATGGACTGTCTGACAATCCAAATAGCAATCTTTATCAAATTATTCAAGTGATAGATGTACAATATATTATTATACACTTATTTACTGTATTATAAAAACTCTCAGCCCTTGCTGCCCCCCAGAGTTCCTTTAAAGCCCAAGGACTTAGCTTATTTTCCACCAATCTGCAAAGCCCGAACCACATCAAGCGCCCCATTCGAGAAACCGCGCGAAATCCTTGCCCCTCTACCCCAAGCCTTGATACATGAGCCTTTATGACACGAACCTCTTCTCAATTCGTTGACTGGGCTATCGAGACCCGTCAAATCCCCTATCTCGAAGCCGAAGCCACCATGAAGGCCCGCGCGGCGCAGATCGCAGCCGGTGAGGCGGCAGAGCTTGTTTGGCTGCTGGAACATCCCCCTCTTTACACGGCCGGTACCAGTGCCCGCGAAGAAGATCTTCTGGAGCCCAATCGATTTCCGGTCTACCAGACCGGCCGAGGCGGACAATACACCTATCACGGGCCAGGACAGCGGGTTGCTTATGTCATGCTCAATCTTAAAACCCGCAAACCCGATGTGCGGGCCTTTGTCTGCGAGTTGGAGAACTGGCTCATCGATACCCTCGCCCAGTTTAATATCAAAGGCGAGCGCCGCCCTGGCCGCGTTGGTATTTGGGTCGCAGAGTATGACGGGGGCCGCCTGGTTCGAGAAAACAAGATCGCAGCTCTCGGCATTCGCTTGCACAAATGGGTTTCCTTCCACGGCATCTCGATCAATGTCGCCCCAGAGCTGACAAACTTTGCCGGAATTGTCCCGTGCGGCATTTCTGAACACGGCGTTACAAGCTTTGAAGATCTCGGCCAGCTTGCCACCATGAACGACGTCGACCTGGCTCTTCGCCAATGTTTCGAAGCCCGCTTTGGTCCAACCCAATCAGTCTCAAGCCCGCTGCCGCATAGCGCCGAGCCGCAATAGAAAAAGGCGGGCTCAAACAAGCCCGCCTTCCTGATCAATCGTTTTATCGACTGTCTTATTTGACCAATGAAATCCGAACCCGGCGATTAACACCGCTCAGTGGATGTTTTGGATCCAAAAGGCGCGACTCGCCAAAACCCATTGACTCCAAACGCGCCCGATCTATGCCGCCACTCTCAACGAGATACTTAACAACAGAGGCCGCCCGGCGATCCGATAGACCCATGTTATAGGCATCCGAACCCGCCGCGTCCGTGTGTCCCTCAATCAGGAACGCCGCATCGCGCAGATCATTCGACATCATCGCTTGCGCCAGCTGATCAAGAGCCCCTTCTGACTTCGGCGCCAGAACATCTGAGTCAAAGGCAAAGTGGATGTAAAGATCGATAAACTCTTTTTCCTTGATTTCATCAACGATTTCGCGCGCATTGGCACCCACATCGGCGCAGCTCATACCGCCCTCGCCTGCGGGCCAATCAAGCGTGTAAAGGTTGCGGGTCAAATTGGAATATTCTTCCGGCGAACAATCCGGGCAATTCAATTGGATGTTTTCAAACATCGCCAGATTGTTGCGGATGATCTGACTGCTTGGTTGCAGCGCCCGCGCTTTTTCAAGGTGATTAATCGCAGTTTGAATATCACCCACATAACCGGCGGAAAGGCCAAGGTTATTTTGAATAGCCGATGAATCCGGGCAATATTCCAACGCCTTGTAATAAGACGAAACTGCCTGATCATGGGCATCACCCAGATCATAAACAATGCCAAGGCTCGCATGGGTGCGCCAATATTCGCCGTTCAGCCGGTTGGACGCCTCAAGCGCATCCTGAGCCTGAGCCGCATTGCCAAGCATCAACTCAACCACGCCGAGCTCAGTCATATAAAGCGGCTCGTCAGAGAATTTGTCGTAATCCGGCTTAAGAACCCGATAAGCTTCATCAGCCCTACCAGAATACCGCAAATATTTCGACAGACCGACAGCAGCTTTGACATCATTTGGGTCGCTGGCATGAAGCTCCGTGAACCGATCAACCATGGCAGAGTAGTCTGCCTCGCCGCCGGAAAGGCCAATCCCATTCATCGATTCGCACGAAACAAGGCCCAGAGAAAGCACAGCTGTCAGAGCCAAAGCCTTTGTTTTTGCTTTGAAATTCATAATCTTCACCCCTGCTCGAGAGCATGAAAAATCGTGACGCCCCTCCAACCGGACGTTAGAGGAACATCTTCCCGACTTCAAGCTAGGCAAAAATCCCTAAGACTTTGTCAACAAATGGTTATCTAGTCGGCCAGCTCGTATTCGACGATAATCTCGTCGACCGCCAGACTATCCCCAGGAACCGCGTGAATTTTCTTAACAACGCAGTCTCTCTCCGCCCGCAGAATATTTTCCATTTTCATGGCCTCCACGACCGCAACGGGCGAGCCCGCCTTAATCTGCTGACCTTCTTCCACCTCAATGGAGATCACCAGCCCCGGCATTGGACAAAGCAGGAGATTAGAGGTGTCCGGAACAATCCGTTCCGGCATCAGTTTGGCCAATTCGGCCACTTCAGGACGGTGGACAGCCAGAACAAGGGTCGCCCCCCGATAGGACAGATCCCAGCCGTCAAGCTGGCGCTCGACCCTCACTGCCATCAGCTCATCATTAATCCTGATACGGATGAGTGACTCTCCCAGATGCCAGTCACTAAAAAGAGTAAAATCTTTGGGACCACCATCCAGAGAACAGACACGCAACCCATCGCCCTCAGCAGCAAAAGTGACATCAAGAGACCTCTCGCCACCTATGACGACACGGTGTACCGGCGCGCTTAAGTCCTCAGAAAGATCAACATCCAGATGCGCCCGATTGCGCTGGCCAAGCCGCGCTTCGGCAAAGACAGCAACGGCGGCAAGCTTAAAATGTGTTTCTTCGGAGACTGCCGCCCCCTCAAAGCCGTCCGGAAATTCCTCATCGATATACCCGGTGGTCAGACGCCCCTCGCGAAAACGCTCTTGTCCATAAACCGCGCTCAAAAAAGGAATGTTTTGCTCAATTCCGTCAATCCAGAACGAATCCAGCGCCAACATCATGTGATCTATCGCCGCAATCCGGTCCGGCCCATGGGTACAAAGCTTGGCGATCATCGGATCATAGAAGAGCGAAATTTCACTGCCTTCTTCCACGCCCGTATCGTTTCGGATCGTCAGGCCACCTTCACAGGATTCCTCTGGCGGGCGATACCGCACGAGCCGACCAATTGATGGTAAAAAGTTGCGATAAGGATCTTCTGCATAGATCCGGCTCTCAATCGCCCAGCCGTTAAGCTTGATATCCGCTTGCGCCAGCTCAAGCTTTTCTCCCGCGGCTACACGGATCATTTGCTCAACCAGATCAATGCCACTCACAAGCTCCGTAACCGGATGCTCCACCTGAAGGCGTGTGTTCATTTCCAGGAAATAGAAGTTGCGCGCGCCATCAACAATGAACTCAACCGTCCCCGCGCTTTCATAATCAACCGCCTTGGCCAGTGCGACAGCCTGCTCGCCCATTTGTTTGCGGGTAGCATCATCAATAAAGGGGCTTGGCGCTTCTTCAATGACCTTCTGATTGCGTCGCTGCACCGAACATTCCCGTTCGCCAACGTAGACAACATTGCCATGCTTGTCGGCGAGCACCTGAATTTCAATGTGCCGCGGTTCGGTAATAAATTTCTCGATAAACACCCGGTCATCGCCAAAGGAGGACCGCGCTTCATTCATCGAAGATATAAAGCCTTCCGCAACTTCATCTTCGCTCCAGGCGATCCGCATCCCCTTGCCACCACCGCCGGCAGAAGCCTTGATCATAACCGGATAGCCGATATCGCCCGCAATTTTGATGGCCTCTTCCGGCGTCTGAATGACCCCGAGGTAACCCGGTACAGTATTGACCTTTGCGTCATTGGCGAATTTTTTAGATTCGATTTTATCGCCCATGACCTGAATGGCTTTTACGTTCGGGCCGATAAAGGCGATGCCCTCGCTTTCCAGTCTTTCCGCAAATCCCGCATTCTCAGACAAAAAGCCATAGCCGGGATGAATAGCCTGAGCGCCGGTTTCTTTGGCAGCCTGGATAATCTTGTCGGCTACCAGATAACTCTCTGAGGCAGCCGGAGGACCAATCAACACCGCCTCGTCGGCCATGCGCACATGCAGGGCATCCGCATCAGCCTCCGAATAGACAGCAACGGTCTGAATGCCCATCTTGCGTGCGGTCTTGATGACACGGCAGGCAATTTCACCCCGATTGGCTATGAGGATCTTTTGAAACATGGGGGAAACGTCTTTCTTGTTCTTATCTTAACCCAATGACTCGCCCCGACTTAAAGCGGGATATTATCGTGTTTCTTCCAGGGGCGCTCAACCTGCTTGGTGCGCAACATATCAAGCGCTTTGGCCACACGCCGCCGCGTCGAATGCGGCATGATCACATCGTCGATGTAGCCACGCTGGGCCGCGACAAACGGATTAAGGAAGCGATCTTCGTATTCCTTGGTTCGCTCGGCAATCTTGATGTCATCCCCGATGTCCTGCCGGAAAATAATCTCCACCGCGCCCTTTGCGCCCATAACGGCAATTTCAGCCGTCGGCCAGGCATAGTTCACATCTGCGCGAAGGTGTTTGGAAGCCATCACATCATAGGCGCCGCCATAGGCCTTGCGCGTAATGACAGTCACCTTTGGAACCGTGGCCTCCCCGTAGGCAAAGAGCAGTTTGGCGCCGTGTTTAATGAGCCCGCCATACTCCTGGGCCGTACCCGGCAAGAACCCCGGCACGTCCACCAGAGTCACGATCGGAATATCAAAACAGTCGCAGAAGCGAACAAATCGGGCACCCTTTCGGCTGGCATCAGAATCCAGCACGCCAGCTAGCACCATGGGCTGGTTGGCGACAAAACCGACGGTATGTCCATCCATGCGGCCAAACCCAACCACAATATTTTTCGCGAAACTTTCCTGAATTTCAAAAAAGTCGTTGTCATCGACCATCTTCAGGATCAGTTCTTTAATGTCATAAGGCTTGTTCGGGTTTGCAGGTACCAGTGTGTCGAGAGAGGCTTCCTCTCGATTGACTTCATCGCGCGTCGGCAGACATGGAACCCCGGACCGGTTCGATGACGGAAGAAAATCCATAAAGCGCCGCACTTGCGACAGGATTTGAATATCATCATCAAAAGCGCCATCAGCGATCGACGATTTTGTTGTGTGAATCTTGGCGCCACCTAGTTCCTCGGCAGAAACAGTTTCCTGCGTTACCGTTTTCACAACATCCGGCCCCGTAACGAACATGTAGGAGCGGTCACGCACCATGAAAATAAAATCCGTCATGGCTGGCGAATAAACATCCCCGCCCGCGCAAGGACCCATGATCACAGAAATTTGGGGAACAACACCCGAAGCGAGAATATTGCGCTGGAACACTTCACCATAGCCGCCCAGCGCCGCCACGCCTTCCTGTATCCGGGCGCCACCGGCATCAAAAAGGCCTATGATCGGCGCACCGACCTTGACCGCCATGTCCTGGATCTTACAAATCTTTTGCGCATGAGTTTCCGACAACGACCCGCCAAAAACCGTAAAGTCCTTGGCGAAAACAAAAACCAGGCGGCCGTTGATTCGCCCGCAACCGGTGACCACACCATCGCCGGCAATCTTTTGGTCGGTCATGCCAAAATCCGTGCAGCGATGCTCCACGAACATGTCGTATTCCTCAAAACTGCCTTCATCAAGGAGCACGTTCAGTCGCTCACGCGCTGTCAGTTTCCCTTTGCTGTGCTGAGATTCGATACGCTTCTCGCCACCCCCTTTGCGGGCTTCGGCGCGTTTCTTTTCGAGCTGACGCAGGATCTCTTGCATATCCGTCCTTTACTCATCCATTTTGGTGGTGCGTCCGGGCTGAAGAGCCCGCTTTGTGCGGGTTCCAGTCATATCAGCCCCGCCGCGGTTTGCCAATAAATTAGCCACACTAAAAGGTTAACCTTTAAGCGCTTTGAAATAGCGCTCCAGGGCCTCAACTTCACTGACCAAACGCAGACGACGCGCTTTTGCTTCCTCGTCGTGCCCCCAGCGCTCTTCCTGCCAAAGCTCATCCAACAAAGAAGCTGCGGCCGCATCGGCCCCATTTAATCGCTCCTGGAAAAGAGCAAGAGCAATTACCGCAGATCCCAAAATCGCAACCGCCGGGTGAAGCCCCGCCAGTTCAAAACGAGAAAGCCCCGACAGATGACAAGCAAGAGCCGCCAGCGACGTTTCTGGTTGGGCGATAGCCACTATGCCGGCCGTTGCCTTTAGAGAAAGACCAATCTGCATGGCGGCCCAATCCATGAGCGGTTGCCAGACCTCTTGCTGACGCAGCACCAGACCATCCGGGCTTTCTGCTCTGTAACAAACCAGATCCGATCCGGCATAAGAGATGATTTCCCGTCGCGCCAGAGCTTGCTCCTCATCACTCTTGTCGAGCGCCCCATAGGCAAGCCGCGTCAAAGGCAGGTGCCCCATGTCGATCTCGCCAGAGATGGCTTCCCACTCTGCGGCAATCTGCCGCGCCAACGCCTCATTCGGCAGGACCAGCGAGTGCCGTTTTGGAGTCTTGATCACGCGAGCATCCAGCCGTACAGCAAAACCACCCTCAACGGGGTCGACATCAACAACTTTATAAAATCGATCTGCCAAGGCCTTCAGGCACCTTGTCCGTTATTAATTGCGCTTGCAGGCGCGGCGGAAATCAAACCGGGGAATATCATTGGGATCATCGTAGATGGTCGCCTTGCCGCGCGGCAGTTCATTGGCATTCTTAAAGGCGCGGATGCAAGCATTATCTGCACTTGCCCGCTCGTCAATCAGAGGCAAAAGCTCCACATCTTCTTCGCGCACCAGGGCAAAGCGTCCGAGCGAACCTGCGATCCCCCGCGACAGCTTTTCCTTCTCAACAGAGAAAACCGGGTGAACGAAGGAACCTCCCACCCTCAGGTCTGAAGCCCGCGCCAGCCGCGTCGGGTCTTTCGGGCGCGGCGCCAATTGCAAATTGATAGACTCGGTTCCCAGGTTGACCTCGCCTCGCCCCGTTGTAATTGTATCGGCTGTTTGGATCAGGAAAGCCCGACTTTTCGCCACCCCTCGGTCAATGTCAAACCGGCTAACGGCACAAGCCAGATTGACCTCGACCTGATCGGCGAACTCCTGTTCAGCCGAAAGCGGGCGAAGTTGATCAACCACTTGACCGCCAAGCACATGCACGGCCCGATCCGAGAGACGCCCCGGCCCCATCAAAAGATTTGTCTGCCCCTTGGCATTGGCAAACATAGAGGCCACCGAATCTCCCTCGCCCTCAATCTGAAAACCGAAATCCAGGATCGCCTCAAAAGACCCCATAACATCAACCTCAGAGAGGAAATGCCCAAGATCAAAGTTTCTCAAGTTGACTTCGGAACGGAAATACGGAAACCCCCGCGCATTTACGATCAGCGAACTGTCAAACTCCCCGTCCAGGAACTCCGCCCTGATTGGATTGACAGAAAGAACACCATCAGAGAGATAGGCGCGCGCCTGCCCGTTATGCATCAGGGTATTGGCCAAAATGACACTGTCAGCTTCATAGGATACTTCAATCCGACCATTCCTCAGCCATTCGGTCGGGAGCGGGTCTGTCGAAAAAATCCGCGTCGGTGGACGTGTCCAGCTCACGCCTTCCAGCGCATCCAGATCAAGCAGTTCCGAGTGAAGTTCTCCAAATATCTGAAATGTCTTGCCTTGGATAACCTCCAACCGACCCGATAGATCTCCCCGGCCAAAACCGGCTTCAATTCCTTCTAGAATAAAATGATCCCGTGTGCCCTGGATCGTCGCGGTCACCGTTGTCGGGGTATTGCGGGTCAATCCCTTAAACCCGAGTAACAGGGCCACATCATTTAGCTCTGTCGCATCGCCCTCCGCCCTCAGATCGACACCCAGCGTTGCCAGGTCCCCAAGAGTTCCGGCAATATTGAGCTTGGCGCTCGCCGACTGAAACTCACCATCGAAAAAGATACGGTGCCCACTTAGCACCGCAAGCAGCGGACCGCTGCGACCTTTAAAAGAAACCGGCTGACCGCGCAGTTGCCCCACCGCCTCGATACTCAGGCCAATTTCAGCAGGCGACGCGCTGGCGTCCCCAACCGTCAGCTCAAACACCCTCTTGCCCTGCTCAATCAGCGTAAGCCGCGTGTCAATAACCCGCAGGCGATAGAGACCGCCTGTTTGCAGATTTTGCCCGCCAAGATCGATAGAGCCTTGCGCCCGTTGCCCGCTCACAACAGGAGAACGATTAGCCAGCAAGGAAATCTCGCCGCCGACGAGGCGAACTTCTTTCAATCGGATCTGACGTTTGAAAAGCTCAAATGGGTCCACCTCAAGGCGCAGCTCCGGAACCCTCGCCGCCAGAGGCCGCACCCCCAGAGCCAGCGACTGCGGCGAATTAATTTCTACATCGCGCAGCACCAGCCAGGCCGTTCCCCCCGCGATGTCGATGCCGACAGGGCCGCGCACGCGAACGTTCTGAGCCATCGCGTCAGAAAGAGAGCGATCCAGCTCCGGCGCAAACGGGCGCAAATCAAAGGTCAGGAGCCCCGCGACCAATACCGCCACGGCACCCACAAAACACAGTCCTAGAAATCCCCCAATACGGCGCACTGATTACCCCGACATCTACAAGTTCAGCTGGAGAGCGCCCACTCTCCTCAGAGCGGTAAAATCTCCCGGCAAAGCGGCGGCAGATCATCAAACCGGGCGACCACCTCTTTCGCCCCTGCTGCCAGCAATTCCTCTGGCTGATGATAGCCCCATTCAACGCCGATGCCAAAGGCTCCGGCATTCCCCGCCATCATGATATCAAACGTAGTGTCCCCGACAACCGCTGTATCTTGGGGCCCGGCCCCACATTCAGCCATAATATCCTTGAGAATCTGCGGGTCTGGCTTACCCGGACCGTCTTCGGCCGTTTTCAGGGATTGGAAAAAATGGCTAAGGCCATGGTTTTCCAGGATACGTCTGAGCCCTCGCCGGGATTTACCGGTCGCCACGGCCATCAAATACCCCTCAGCCTCAAGGGTTTCCAGACAGGCCCGCGCGCCGTCAAAGAGGGGTTCTTCGCAGCTTGGGTCATGGTGAAGATCAAAAAAAGTATCCCGAAAAGATCGGGCAATGGCCTGGTGATCCTGGGCAGTCATATCTGGAAGCAACCACGCGATCGATTGCTCCAAAGGCAACCCAACAACGCGCCGGACCGCCTCCCGCGGCAATGGCTCAAGACCGTGAGCCTCAAAGGCCCGGCGCATGCTCTCCGCAATAACAAACTGACTGTCGACCAGGGTACCGTCGCAATCAAATACCACCAGCCTCTGGGCGCTCATAGGGCATCGTCCAGAGGATCAAACACGCCCTCGGCCTCTTCAGCCTCAAAAGCCAAGAGGTCCCATGCCTTGGTCATGTGCGGCGGCAAAGGAGCCGATACCGACAAAGTGCCCCCGAGGGGACTTGGCAACTCAAGAGCCTGCGCATGCAAGTACATGCCACGCGGCATATCTCCCCCGACCTCTGCATCTTCCTGGCCGTATTTGAAATCTCCGATAATGGGATGGCCGATAGCGGCCAAATGGACCCTCAGCTGATGGGTGCGACCGGTATCGGGCCGCAGCGCCAACCAGGCATACCGCTGCCCAGCCTGCGCCACCACTGTGTAGTGGGTCACCGCCGCCTGCCAGTCCACCCCTTCCTGCGGCGCATTGGGGTCATTTTCCGCCACCATGCGCTCACCGCCCGCGCTGCCACCAAGTTTCGCTAGCCCAAGGCGGATCGTGCCCTGTTCCGGACGCGGCACGCCCTTCACCAGCGCCCAATAGGTTTTCCGCGCTTGGCGTGATTTAAAGCTCTTACCCAGCTTTGCCGCATAAGCACTTGATTTAGCGACCAAAAGAACACCCGAAGTGTCTTTGTCCAGTCGATGAATGAGGCGCGGACGCTCGGCACCCTCCGGCACAAGGGCTGCCAGCAACCCGTCCAAATGGCGCTCAGTTTTGCTGCCGCCCTGAACCGCGATCCCTGCCGGCTTATTAAGGGCAATCAGGGCCTTGTCTTCATGCAGCACAAGGGAGCCCATAAAGCGCCGATCTTCCTCGCCGACCGGCTTGGGGCCCTTAAAGGCCTTGTCGTCGTCCTGCTTGAGGGGTGGCACACGAACCACCTGCCAGGCCTCCAGCCGGGAATTCGACTTAACCCGCTTGCCATCCACCCGGATCTGACCGGTCCTCAAAAGCTTTTCAAGACGCCCCCGAGGAAGACGCGGATAATGGTCCTTAAACCAGGTATCAAGCCGCCGCCCCTCTTCCTCAGGCTGCACCGAAACATGCTCAACAGCGCTCACGAAAGCACCCCGCGCATCAGGGCGAGACCGGCAAAAAGGGCGGCAATCGACAAAACCACGGACAACAACACATAAGCAAAGCTGTCGACCGCTGCCCCTCGCTCAAACAGGGTCACAGCGTCCAGTGCAAATGTCGAGAACGTCGTAAAGCCACCCAATATGCCGACGGCCAGAAAAGCGCGCATCTCCTGGCTGAGATTGAGTTTAAGGGCCGCGACTTCAATTAGAACTCCCATCAGGAACGACCCCAGCACATTGACGAACAGCGTGCCCCAGGGAAAGGCGGTACCAAAAAGCCGCATCATCAGACCCGACGAAAGATGCCGCAACGAAGCACCGACCGCCCCACCAAGGGCCGTCATCAGGAGAATCGTAAGGGACTGCGGCATGAGCGCTTTATCCTTCCTCACCGGTCGAGCTGTTTTTGCGAACTCTGAGCTTCTGCCAATAGGCCAACCGCTTGGCAATGTCTTTTTCAAAACCTCTCTGCGAGGGCGCATAAAACTGCGGGCGCTTTGGGAATTCCATGGGGAAATAATTCTGCCCTGAAAAAGCGTCCGGCGTGTCGTGATCGTAGATATATCCCTCGCCATAGCCCAGCTCATCCATAAGCCCCGTTGGCGCATTTAAAATGCTCATCGGCGGCGAGATTGAGCCATGGGCGCTGGCTGCCTTCTGCGCCGCCTTAGCTGCGGTATACACCTTGTTCGACTTCGGCGCGGTGGCCAGATAGACCACTGCCTGATAGAGCGCCAGATCCCCTTCAGGCGAGCCCAGAAACTGATAAGCCTCCCGGGCCGCATTGGCCTGAACCAGCGCCTCAGGGTCTGCCAGGCCGATGTCCTCCACCGCCATGCGCACCATCCGCCGGGCGATGAAGAGCGGGTCCTCGCCGCCCTCCAGCATGCGAGCCAGATAATAGAGCGCCGCATCCGGGTCTGAGCCCCGCACGCATTTGTGTAGCGCGCTGATAAGGTTGTAGTGGCTCTCCTGCCCCTTGTCGTAGACCGGCGCCCGTCGCTGCAGGATGCGGCCAAGCGCCGCCACGTCCAGAGGCTCCAGCGCCTCCATGGCGAACAGCTCTTCCGCCAGGTTAAGGAGATAACGCCCGTCCCCGTCGGCTAGTGCGCACAGCGCGTCTCGCGCGTCCTGCGTCAGGGGTAACGCTTCCTCCTCCAGGGCCTCAGCTCGGGCCAGCAGCCTGTCCAGATCGTCCCCATTTAGCCGGTTTAAGACCAAAACCTGGGCCCGCGACAACACCGCCGGATTAAGTTCAAAAGAAGGGTTCTCCGTGGTCGCCCCCACCAGCGTAATGGTGCCATCTTCCATATGTGGCAGAAAGCCATCCTGCTGAGCCCGGTTAAAACGATGGATCTCGTCGACAAAGAGCAAGGTACCCTGGCCTGCAAGGCGCCGCGCCTTGGCCGCCGCAAAAACTTTTCTGAGGTCTGCCACACCGGAAAAAATCGCTGATATCTGTTCGAAGTGAAGCCCCACGTGGCCCGCCAGCAAACGCGCGATGGTGGTCTTGCCTGTACCGGGCGGCCCCCAAAGGATTAACGAAGCCAGGCGTTTTTCTTTCAACATGCGCCCCAGCGGGGCATCAGGTCCCACCACATGGTCTTGGCCAATCACTTCATCAAGCGCGCGCGGGCGCAGTCGTTCAGCAAGCGGCGTTGGGGCGCCGCTCTCCATTCCCGCTGCTTCAAAGAGTGATGTCATTGAGATTTTTTTACCTCAGCCTCTCACTTCCACGCGCATCTCGCGGTTACCGCGCAAGATCGTCAGCGCCCAGCGTGCGGCCCCCTCATCGAGAATCGCTTCGAGCTGGGCCACGGACGAAATGTCTTCACCATTTATGCTGGAGACAATATCTCCGGCCCGCAAGCCCAATCGGTCCGCTGCGGACCGCCGAGCAATTTCTTTCACAACCACGCCAGACAACATCGTATCAAGCCCATGCTCGTCGTTATAAGCCGGGGACAAATTTACGACCACAGCACCTTCCAGGGGCTGACGCCCGGTCAGTTCGGTTTCATCTGCAGGCGGATCGTTTGGCGGCACAGCGAGTCTGACCTTTGCCTCGCGCGTTTTGCCATCCCGAAGATAGGAAATCCTGGCCTTGCTGCCCACCTTCTGCGTTGCCACCCGGTAGCGCAGAGCCTGAATATTGTCGACCTCAAAGCCATCAATCTCAAGCACCACATCACCCCGGGTAAGCCCAGCCTTGTCGGCCGGTCCGCCGGGGTGGAGCTGAGTAAGCATAACGCCTGTGGGCCGCTTAAGACCCAGGGTAGCTGCCAGATCCGCAGTGACCATCTGCCCATTGGCGCCAAACCAGGGCCGCGCCACCTTGCCGTCCGAAAGCGCCGACTCAACGACCAGGCGCACCATATTGGCCGGAATCGCAAAGCCAATGCCATTGCTGCCGCCAGATCGGGAAAAGATCGCCGTATTAACCCCAATCAAATCGCCTTTCATCGTGATCAGGGCACCACCTGAATTGCCCGGATTGATGGCAGCGTCTGTCTGAATGAAGAACTGATAATCGGAGACCCCCACTTTATTGCGGGCAAGCGCGGAGATAATTCCGCTCGTTACGGTTTGCCCAACACCAAACGGGTTGCCGATGGCCAGAACCAGATCCCCCACTTGCGCGTCATCGGAATCATGGAACGCCAGCACAGGAAACTCCTCACCTTTCCCGTCAATCTTTAGGATCGCGAGGTCGGTTTGTTCGTCCTGCAACAAGACCTCTGCCTCAAATTCGCGCTTGTCGGACAAGACGACCGTAAATTCATCACCTCCCGCAATCACATGATTGTTGGTGACGATGACGCCGTTTGCCCGCACGATCACACCTGATCCGAGGGAGTTTTGCTGCCGCACGCGCGGGCCGCTATCGCCAAAAAAACGGCTGAAGAACGGGTCATCCGCAAAGGGCGACCGATAACTTTGAGTGATCACTCTGCGCGCATAGACATTGACGACCGCAGGGGCTGCCTTGTCCACTAACGGCGCATAAGACAGTTGCACCTCTGCCTGGCTTGTTGGCACTTGTCGCTCCGCGCCAAAAGCACTCACCGTCACAAGCAAGATAGCAAGACCGGATCCAATAACTCGCAAGAACTTCATGCAATCCCCTTAAAGAATTAGCCGCCCCAGGTTTGGCTGCCAGTTTAGGACAATCACCGTCCGGCATCAAAAAAAAGAGCGGCTCAGAGGCCGCCCTTTTCGCAAATCTGTTAAAGATGACTTATTCTTCATCTTCATCAATTTCAACCGGTCCGGAATCCTGACCCTTAGCGGCAGGATCGCGGTCGACCAGCTCAATGATCGCCATCGGCGCAGCGTCCCCATAACGGAAACCGGCCTTGAGCACCCGCGTATAACCGCCCGGGCGGCTTTCATAGCGCGATGCCAGTGTATCGAACAATTTCGATACCATCGCCTTGTCTTGCAGGGTGGCAATCGCCTGACGGCGCGCGTGAAGGTCACCCCGCTTGCCCAGGGTTACGAGCTTGTCCATATAAGGCTTCAGCTCTTTTGCCTTCGGCAGGGTTGTCTTGATCTGCTCGTGCTTGATCAGAGCCGCAGCCATATTGGCAAGCATCGCTTTGCGATGGCTGGCGGTCCGGTTCAATTTACGATGCGCAACACCGTGACGCATGACTTAAGTCTCCTTAATTCCTCGCGGGAACTTAGTAATGTTCCTCAAAACGCTTTGCGAGATCTTCAATGTTTTCCGGCGGCCAATTCGGAACTTCCATACCCAGATGGAGGCCCATTTGCGCCAGCACTTCTTTGATTTCATTGAGCGACTTGCGACCAAAGTTCGGCGTCCGCAGCATCTCGGATTCCGTCTTCTGGATCAGGTCACCAATGTAGACGATGTTGTCGTTCTTCAGGCAATTGGCCGAACGAACAGACAATTCAAGTTCATCAACCTTCTTCAAGAGAGCCGGGTTGAATTCAAGCTCAGGCTGAGCCTCTTCAACACGATGCTCTTCTGGCTCATCAAAGTTGACGAAAATCTTCAGCTGGTCTTGCAGAATACGCGCAGCAAAGGCAACGCAGTTTTCCGGAGTGACCGTGCCGTTGGTCTCGACTTCAAGGGTCAGCTTGTCATAGTCGAGGATCTGCCCCTCACGGGTATTCTCAACCTTGTAGCTCACCCGCTTGACCGGGCTATAAAGAGAATCGACCGGAATGAGACCAATCGGCGCATCTTCCGGACGGTTTCGATCGGACGGCACATAGCCTGCGCCGGTATCAATCGTGAATTCCATGCGAACTTCCGCGCCCTCATCAAGGGTCATCAGCGGCAGCTCAGGATTCATAATTTCGATGTCGGCGGTTTCCTGAATCTGAGCAGCGGTTACCTCGCCCGGCCCCGTCGCGTTCAGAACGAGACGTTTTGGACCTTCCGAATGCATGCGCAGCGCAAGATTTTTGATGTTCAGGATAATTTCAGTGACATCTTCACGAACGCCAGGGATCGACGAAAACTCGTGTAGGACACCGTCAATATGAACCGCGGTCACAGCCGCCCCTTGCAGCGACGAAAGCAGAATGCGGCGTAGCGCATTGCCAAGGGTCAGACCAAAGCCCCGCTCAAGCGGTTCCGCTACGATCGTGGCAAACCGCTCCGGTTCGTGTCCGGGAATAATGTCGAGGCTGGTCGGCTTAATCAGCTCTTGCCAATTCTTTTGAATAACGGGCACTCTCGTCTCCATCCATTTGCCAGCGAAGCTTTCTTACGCGCTTTTGAAAAAGCTCACCGCCGGAATTTATGTTCGTCTTACCGTATTATCGTCAGGTTAGACCCGGCGCCGCTTCGGCGGACGGCAGCCGTTGTGCGGGATCGAAGTCACATCACGAATGCTGGTGATGCTAAACCCGACCGCTTGCAAAGCCCGCAGGGCCGACTCGCGCCCCGAACCCGGACCAGAAACTTCAACTTCCAATGTCCGCATACCATGCTCAGCAGCCTTCTTGCCGGCATCTTCAGCTGCAACCTGTGCTGCATAAGGGGTCGACTTACGTGATCCCTTAAAGCCCATGGCCCCAGCAGATGACCAGGAAATCGCATTGCCTTGAACGTCGGCAATAGTGATCATGGTATTGTTGAAGGTTGCATTTACGTGAGCAACGCCAGAAGTGATGTTCTTCTTTTCCTTGCGGCGAATGCGTGTCTTATCTCGTGCCATTTCGTGTCGTCCTTAAGGCTTACTTTTTCTTACCGGCGATCGGCTTGGCCGGGCCCTTACGGGTCCGCGCATTGGTGTGCGTACGCTGGCCGCGAACCGGCAGGCCGCGGCGGTGGCGCAAGCCACGGTAGCAACCCAGATCCATCAGGCGCTTGATGTTCATGGCGACTTCCCGGCGGAGGTCCCCTTCCACCAGATAGTCAGCATCAATGGTTTCGCGGATCTGGATGACCTGCGCATCGCTGAGCTCGTTCACCCGGGTCTCCGGAGCAATACCAACTTTGGTAATAATCTCGTTGGCTTTGGTGTGCCCGATGCCATGAATATAGGTCAGCGCGATCGGTACGCGCTTGTTGGTCGGGATGTTTACGCCTGCTATGCGGGCCACGTCACTTCTCCTAGTTCATCCGGCCGGGCCCCAAATGGGCCTGAAACCGGCAGAAAGCCTCGGCTTTGCGAACCTGCGAACGCTGTCGCCGAAGCATGATCGATTCCATGAAAGTCACGAAAGAAGCGCGGATTATAGGAATCTTCTATAATCAGTCAACTCTTCCCTGACCCTCACAGAGGGTTATTTCAACTCGGCCAGAATCCCGCGGATTTGTGCCGAAACTTCATCGATCGACAACATGCCGTCGACCACCTTCAAACGCCCTTTTTTCTCGTAATACGGGAGAAGTGGCGATGTTTGCTCGTGATACACCTTGAGCCGCTTTTTCAGCGTCTCGGCGTTATCATCAGCCCGCTCACCACCGGTCTCGGCGGCGCGGCCTTCAATGCGGGAAACGAGGATCTCGTCATCCACGCGAATCTCAATGACAGCATCGATCTGGAGGTCCTTTTGCTCCAGCATCTCATCCAGCGCTTCAGCCTGAGCCACATTGCGCGGGAAACCGTCCAAGATAAATCCATTCGTGCAGTCGGGCTCGTCGATCCGATCCGCGATAATGCCAACAACTACGCTGTCCGGCACCAGATCCCCCGCATCCATAAAAGCCTGAGCTTGCTTGCCGACATCCGTGCCTGCCGACACAGCGGCACGCAACATGTCACCGGTGGAAAGCTGGACGGGACCAAATTCCTTCACGATGACATTGGCCTGCGTACCTTTGCCGGCACCGGGAGGCCCAAGCAGGATCAGATTCATTTCTTGTTCCCTCTCAGTCGTGCCTTCTTGATGAGGCCTTCATACTGGTGCTCGAACAAATGGCTCTGGATCTGGGTCACCGTATCCATGGTCACGCTGACCACGATAAGCAGAGAGGTGCCCCCCAGATAGAACGGGATACTCAGATTACTCAGGGCATATTCCGGAATAAGACAGATGGCAGCCAGGTAAAGAGCGCCAATCGCCGTCAGACGGGTCAAAATAAAGTCGATATACTCAGCCGTCCGTTTGCCAGGACGAATGCCCGGAACAAACCCGCCCTGCTTCTTCAAGTTCTCTGCCGTGTCTTCTGGATTGACGACAATCGACGTATAGAAAAAGCAGAAGAAAATAATCAAGGCCGCATAGAGGCTGAGATAGAGCCAATGGCCCCGCCCCATGACAGCGGAAACAAATGTCAGCCATTCCGGCCCACCACTTGCCATCCAGGCAACCGCTGTTTGCGGCAGCATCAACAGGGAGGAAGCAAAGATCGGCGGAATCACCCCAGCTGAATTCAGCTTGAGCGGCAAATGCGAGCTTTGTCCGCCAAACTGGCGATTACCAACCTGGCGCTTGGGAAACTGAATAAGCAGGCGCCGTTGGGCCCGTTCAAAGCGCACAATGACCAAGATCATCCCAACGAGCGCAAGAACAACCAAGATCATCAGAACCGTACTCATGGCCCCGGTCTTGTTGAGTTCCAACACCTGCACTATGGCGCGCGGCAGCCCGGCAACGATGCCGGAAAAGATGATAAGCGAAATACCGTTCCCAACGCCCCGTGAGGTAATCTGCTCGCCAAGCCACATCAGGAACATGGTGCCCCCGACCAGCGTGATCGTCACAGAAGCCATGAACAGGAGCCCGGGCTCTATAGCAACTCCGCTTGCTTGCAGGCTGCGCGCAATCACATAGGCCTGACCGCCTGAGAAAGCAACCGTAAGGTAGCGGGTAATCTGATTGATCTTTTTACGGCCTTGCTCGCCTTCCTTCTTCCACTCCTCAAGCCGTTTGAACACTGTCGTGCCAAGCTGCATGATAATGGACGCAGAAATATAGGGCATGATACCGAGCGAGAAGATACTCATACGCTCCACGGCACCGCCTGCAAATGTATTGAACATGCCCAAAATGCCCTGGGACTGCGTTTCAAACATCTGCGCCCAGTTTGCCATATCGATGCCCGGCAGCGGGATATAGGTCCCGATGCGGTAAATCACCAAGGCGCCCACAAGGAACAACAAGCGCTTTTTGAGCTCCTCAGCCTTCAGAAGAGATCCGAAGCTCAGGTTGTTCATCTGCTGGACTGAGGAAGTGGCCATCTAAAGGATTACTCCGATTGAGCAGGCTTGCTCAGAGTGATTTTACCACCGGCTTTTTCGACGGCTTCAATAGCGGCCTTGCTCGCACCTGTAACTTCAAGCGTGACGCCTGCAGTCAGTGTTCCCTTGGCCAGAATGCGGACACCGTCCAGCTTGCGGCGCACAACGCCGGCAGCAATCAGCGCATCTTCCGTCACGGTTGCCTTGGCGTCGAGCTTGCCCGCATCGACAGCCTTTTGGATACGGCCGACATTGACTTCCGCAAATTCAAGACGGTTTGGCTTGTTAAAGCCGCGCTTCGGCAGACGCATGTGAATTGGCATCTGGCCGCCTTCATAACCCTTAATGGCGACACCAGAACGAGACTTCTGACCTTTTACGCCGCGGCCACCGGTTTTGCCCTTACCAGAGCCAATACCGCGACCGACGCGCATGCGACCCTTTCGGGCGCCCGTATTATCGGCAAGTTGATTGAGTTTCATGAGACTTTACCTTTGCCTATTCCTCGACCACTTCAACCATGTGGGCGACTTTTCTGATCATGCCACGAACCGATGGCGTGTCTTCCAACACACGGGTCCGCCCAATCTTGTTCAGACCGAGCCCAACAAGGGTCGCCCGCTGATCTTGCGGACGGCGGATCGGGCTGGCGATCTGCTTGACAGTGATGGTCTTTTTCTTGGCCATGTTCTTTTACCTTCGATCTTTCGCGCGCTAGCGGCTTCGCTTAGGAAGCAGCTGCCGGTGTATCCACCCCGGCGCCATCGTTGCGGCGAGCGATAATTTCGCCAACCTTCTTGCCCCGCTTGGCGGCAACTTGTTTCGGGCTGGTTTCGTTCTTCAGTGCGTCAAATGTCGCGCGAACCATGTTGTAAGGGTTGGACGTGCCAATCGATTTGGCAACAACGTCATGGACCCCAAGGGTTTCAAAGACAGCGCGCATCGGACCACCCGCGATAATTCCGGTACCTGGAGGTGCCGAACGCAGCACAACGCGCCCTGCCCCATGGCGACCCTTCACATCATGATGCAGGGTCCGGCCTTCACGCAGCGGAACACGGATCATTGTCTTCTTCGCGCTTTCAGTTGCCTTGCGGATAGCTTCGGGAACTTCCTTAGCCTTACCGTGGCCAAAACCGACCCGGCCTTGTTGGTCACCGACAACGACGATGGCGGCAAAGCCAAACCGGCGGCCACCTTTCACAACCTTGGCCACACGATTGATGTGGACAAGCTTGTCGACCAGTTCGCTGTCTTGTTCGTTACGATCTCTTGATTCACGTGCCATGAGGACTTTCCTTAAAAATTGAGTCCGCCTTCACGGGCTGCGTCGGCAAGAGCCTTCACGCGTCCGTGAAACAAAAATCCACCGCGGTCAAATACCACGTCCTTAATACCCGCCTTTTGAGCGCGCTCGGCAATCAGCTTGCCAATCTCCGCAGCCGCATCTTTATTGCCGCCGGTTGACATCTTGCCGCGCAGGTCTTTTTCAAGACTGGAGGCGGCTGCAACCGTGTGGCCCTGCGCATCATCAATAATCTGCGCATAGATGTGCTTGCCGGTGCGGTGCACAGACAAACGCGGACGACCCTTGGAGTTCTTTTTCAGTGCGCGACGTACGCGTTGAACGCGACGCTCGCTGACAGTCAAATGCTTTCCCATGTCGGACCTACTTCTTCTTACCTTCTTTGCGGAAGATATATTCATCTTTGTATTTCACGCCCTTGCCCTTGTAAGGCTCCGGCGGACGATACCCGCGGATTTCAGCCGCCACTTGGCCAACCAGCTGCTTGTCGATCCCTGAAACGGTGATTTCCGTCGGTTTCGGACAAGCCACATCAATGCCTTCCGGCACTTGGTAAATGACCTCATGGCTAAACCCGAGGCTGAGCTCCAGATCGCGGCCTTTCATTTGAGCCCGGTAACCAACGCCGTTGATTTCAAGCTCTTTTTTGAAGCCTTCTGAAACACCCTCAACCAGGTTGGCAACCAGGGTCCGGCTCATGCCCCACATAGCCTGAGCGCGCTTGGAGGAATCCCGCGGATCAACCTTGACCCCCTCGTCCGTCATCTGCGCAATCACATCGTCGATCAGAACAGCCGAAAGCACGCCTTTGCTGCCTTTGACCGAAATATTCTGGCCGTCCAATTTGACCTCAACCCCGGAGGGGACTGGGACTGGCTTTTTTCCAATTCGTGACATTGTCACATTCCTATTTTTGTTGTGGGCACATACAGCACCCCTGTTCATTCAACTTCTTAGAACACCTGGCAGAGAACTTCGCCGCCAATGTTGGCTTCCCGGGCTTTGGCATCCGACATCACACCCTTCGGGGTAGAGACGATGGAAATCCCGAGACCATTTTGAACGCTCGGCAGATCCTTCACGCCCTTGTAAACGCGGCGGCCCGGCGTCGATACACGCTTGATGTGTGAAATAACAGGCGCGCCTTCAAAATACTTCAGCTCGATTTCAAACTCCGGGAACTGACCAGCCTTCTCAACGCGGGTATATCCCCGGATGAAGCCTTCATCAGCCAGAACATCCAAAACCCAACCACGCAATTTCGAAGCAGGTGCCGTTACTTTGGATTTACCGCGCATTTGTGCGTTGCGGATCCGAGTCAGCAAATCTCCTAATGGATCGCTCATAGACATCAGCTTATCTCCTTACCAACTCGACTTGACCATGCCCGGGACCTGACCTTTCGAGGCCAGCTCACGCAGGGCAATACGCGACATCCGCAGCTTGCGGTAATACCCGCGCGGACGGCCAGAAACTTCGCAGCGATTGTGCTGGCGAACCGGCGCGGAGTTGCGCGGCAACTCGGCCAATTTCAAACGCGCGGCAAACCGCTCGTCTGCCGGCAGCGATTTGTCGCCAGCAATAGCCTTCAACTCCGCCCGCTTGGCGGCATATTTCTTGGCCAGTCGACGGCGCTTCTCTTCGCGCTCTATCATGCTTTTCTTAGCCATAAGTCTTTCAGACCTTCTCTTTTGTCTTGTTTCCGATACGCCTTAGTTGGCGAAAGGAAACTGCAGTTCTGACAGAAGCGCCTTGGCTTCTTCATTCGTCTTCGCGGTGGTGCAGACAATGATGTCCATACCCCACATGGTTTCGACCTTGTCGTACTCAATTTCCGGGAACACGATGTGTTCTTTGATACCCATGGCAAAGTTGCCGCGCCCATCAAAGCTCTTACCGTTCAACCCACGGAAATCACGAACCCGCGGCAGAGCAATCGTGACCAAACGATCAACGAACTCAAACATATTGTCTTTACGCAGCGTGACTTTGGCGCCAATCGGCATGCCATCACGCACCTTGAAAGTCGCAATGGACTTGCGCGCGCGCGTAATCACCGGTTTTTGACCCGCAATCAGAGCCAGATCCTCAGCCGCCGCCCGCACTTTCTTCGTGTCGTTGACAGCATCGCCGATGCCCATATTGAGCACGATCTTTTCAAGACGCGGAACTTCAAGCTCGTTCTTGTAGCCAAACTGCTCGACCAGGCGCGGCTTGATAACTTCCGCATATTTGGTCTTCAGTCGCGGTACATATTTTTCTGTATCAGACATCGATAACCTCGCCAGATTTCTTGGCGTAGCGGACTTTGCGTCCGTCTTCCAAAACCTTGTATCCGATCCGGGTTGCTTCACCGGTTTTCGGATCCACATGCGCCAGATTGGAAATCTCGATCGCAGCCTCAACACGCTTAATACCGCCCGGATCAGCCTGGGTCGGACGCGTATGACGCTGAACCATATTCACGCCCGAAACAAAAGCGCGATTTTCTTCCGGCAGCACACGGGTAACTTCACCCTTTTTGCCTTTGTCCTTACCGGTCCGGACGATGACTTGATCGCCCTTTTTGATCTTCAACTTAACAGACATTTCAAAGCACCTCCGGTGCCAGGGAAACGATCTTCATATGGCCTTTGCCGCGCAGCTCGCGGGTCACCGGGCCAAAGATCCGAGTCCCAATCGGCTCTTTCTGATTGTTGATCAGAACCGCCGCATTGTTATCGAAACGAATAGCGCTGCCATCGCCGCGACGAATTTCCTTGGCGGTGCGAACGATCACAGCCTTCAGCACGTCACCTTTCTTCACTCGTCCGCGCGGAATAGCTTCCTTTACGCTGACAACGATGATGTCACCAACCGAGGCGTATTTGCGCTTAGCGCCGCCCAGAACTTTGATGCATTGAACGCGGCGAGCGCCGGAATTGTCCGCAACATCAAGATTTGATTGCATTTGAATCATGGCAAAAGCCCTATTCTACTTCTTACGTCCGTGATGAGTTCTAACGCTTCACGCGTCGGCCTCAACCACAACCCAACTTTTCTTCTTGGAGATCGGGCGGCATTCTTCAATGCGGACCACGTCCCCTTTCTTGCACTTATTCTCCGGATCATGGGCGTGATAACGCTTGGATCGCAGAACGGTCTTTTTGTACACCGGGTGGGAAACGCGGCGCTCGACATTGACAACAATGGTCTTGTCGCTGGCGTCACTGATGACCACACCTTGCAAAATTCGCTTTGGCACGCTCTTTCTCCTTTAAGCAGACGTTACTTGCTGGCTTGCGCCTGCTTTTCTTTCAAAACAGTTTGGATGCGAGCCACATCACGGCGGATCTGTTTGAACCGCGACGTGTTCTCAAGTTGACCTGTCGCCTTTTGGAAACGCAGGTTAAAAGCTTCCTTCTTCAGCCTCTCGAGCTCTTCGTTCAGCTGATCCGGTGTCTTATCTCTTACTTCCGCGGCCTTCATTGGCTCACCCTCTTCAAAAAATTCTTGTTAGCCCTAGTGGTCCAAGCCCACACGGGTAACCATCTTGCACTTGACCGGCAGCTTTGCCGCGCCCAGCTCAAGCGCACGCTTGGCGACATCCGGTGTCACACCATCAATTTCAAACATGATCCGGCCCGGCTTAACCTTGGCCACCCAATACTCAGGTGAACCTTTACCCTTACCCATCCGAACTTCAGTCGGCTTCTTGGATACCGGCACATCCGGGAACACCCGGATCCAAACCCGACCGGCCCGTTTCATGTGACGGGTGATCGCTCGCCGCGCAGCCTCAATCTGACGCGCAGTAACCCGTTCCGCCTCTTGGCTCTTCAAGCCATAGGCACCGAAATTCAAAGCCGTGCCACCTTTGGCGTTGCCTTTGATCCGCCCCTTATGGGCTTTCCGGAATTTTGTCCGTTTTGGCTGCAACATGGTTTTAAACTCTCTTCAAAATCTATCTGTCTTTTACGACTGACGCGGCGGACGGTTGCCACCACGGCCACCCGGGGCCGGGCCTTCCTGAGCCGCTTGCGCACGTTTTTCCTGGGCCATTGGATCATGCTCAAGGATTTCGCCTTTGAAGATCCAAACCTTGATCCCGCAAATACCGTAAGCCGTCGAAGCTTCAGCTGTGCCGTAATCAATATCGGCGCGCAGCGTGTGAAGCGGCACACGACCTTCGCGGTACCATTCCATCCGGGCGATTTCCGCGCCGCCCAAACGACCGGCCGCATTAATCCGGATGCCCAGGGCACCAAGGCGCATGGCCGACTGAACCGACCGCTTCAGAGCCCGGCGGAAGGCCACCCGCCGTTCCAGCTGTTGAGCGATGTTTTCCGCAACCAGGGTCGCATCGATTTCCGGCTTGCGAACTTCAACAATGTTGAGGTGCACTTCACTGGATGTGATCTCGGACAGCTTGCGGCGCAGACGCTCGATGTCGGCACCCTTCTTGCCAATGATCACCCCCGGACGAGCCGAATGAATGGACACGCGGCATTTGCGGTGCGGACGTTCGATGATGATCTTGGCAACACCGGCTTGCTTGAGTTCCTTCTTCAGGTACTCACGGATCTTCAGATCTTCCTGCAGCAGCTGGCCATATTCATGACGGCCCGCATACCAACGAGAATCCCAAGTCCGGTTGACGCCCAGGCGAATACCAATTGGATTAATCTTCTGGCCCATTAGGCACTCTCCTCAAGATCAGCCGGTTGACGAACCACAATGGTGATTTCCGAGAACGGCTTCAGAATTTTTCCAACGCGACCGCGCGCCCGGGGACGCCAGCGCTTCATAACCAGGTTCTTGCCAACATAGGCCTCAGCAACCACCAGCTCATCGACATCGAGATCATGATTGTTCTCGGCATTTGCAATGGCAGATTCGAGAACTTTCTTGACCTCGTTGGAAACCCGGCGGCGGTTAAACGTCAGGTCGGCCAGCGCCGCCTCGACCTTTTTGCCGCGGATCGTTTGAGCCACGAGATTAAGCTTCTGCGGGCTGGTCTTGATCATCCGACCAACAGCACGCGCTTCGTTCTCTTTAACGCGGCGGGGCGATTTCTTCTTACCCATGATTAGCCTCTTTTAGCCTTCTTGTCGGCACCGTGACCGTAGTAGGTGCGGGTCGGCGCAAACTCACCGAACTTGTGCCCAACCATGTCCTCGCTCACCAAAACCGGTACATGCTTCTGGCCGTTGTAAACACCAAAGGTGAGACCAACGAACTGGGGCAGGATCACAGAGCGGCGCGACCAGGTTTTGATCACGGACTTGCGACCGGAAGCCTGAGCGGCTTCTGCCTTCTTGAGCATATATCCGTCGACAAACGGACCTTTCCAAACAGAACGTGTCATTTACCGTTCTCCTAGCGTTTCTTCTTGCGCAGGTGACGACTGCGAACGATGAACTTGTCAGTAGCCTTGTTCTTGCGGGTCTTCTTACCCTTGGTCGGCTTACCCCAAGGCGTAACCGGGTGGCGACCACCGGACGTCCGCCCTTCACCACCACCATGAGGGTGATCGACCGGGTTCATGGCAACACCGCGAACAGACGGACGTTTGCCGAGCCAGCGATTACGACCGGCCTTACCGATTTTGATATTGCCGTGATCCGGATTGGACACCGCACCAACCGTGGCCATGCATTCAGAACGCACCCGGCGGGTCTCGCCAGACATCAGGCGGATCAGAGCGTAGCCCATGTCCCGACCGACAAGCTGTGCGTAGGTCCCCGCGGAACGGGCAATCTGACCACCCTTGCCGGCCTTCATCTCCACATTGTGGATGATCGTGCCGACGGGAATGTTGGCCAGTGGCAGCGCATTGCCCGGCTTAATATCAGACTTGGGACCGGCATAAACCTTGTCGCCAACCGAAAGCCGTTGCGGTGCCAGGATATAGGCCTGCTCACCATCTGCATAATCCACCAGAGCAATAAAGGCGGTGCGGTTCGGATCATATTCGATCCGGCTCACGGTGCCTTCAACGTCAAACTTGCGGCGTTTAAAATCCACAAGACGATAGAGACGCTTGTGACCACCGCCCTGACGACGTGAGGTAATACGCCCGTGGTTGTTGCGACCACCCTTCTTGGTCAGGCCTTCCGTCAATTTCTTGACCGGACGTCCCTTGTGCAGATCGGAGCGATCTACGAGCACGAGACCGCGCTGACCTGGAGAGGTTGGTTTGTATTGTTTCAGAGCCATCTGTCTAATCCAACTTCTTCTCGATTAAAGGCCGGTCGTGACGTCAATGCTGTCGCCTTCGGCGAGCGTCACAATGGCCTTCTTAACGTCGTTCCGGCGACCAACAGTGCCACGGAAACGCTTTACCTTGCCCTTGGTGCGAATGGTGTTCACGGCCTTAACTTTAACCTTGAACAGCTCTTCAACCGCACTCTTGATCTCTGTTTTGTTCGCGCTCAGCGGAACCTGAAAGATCACCTGATTGTTTTCAGAAGCCATCGTCGCCTTTTCGGTGATTACCGGGCTGAGGATGACGTCATATTGGCTACCTGCAGAACTCATTTCAGACGGGCCTCCAGTTGATCAACGGCGTCCTTCGTCAGAACCAAAGTCTGGTGACGCAGGATGTCGTAAACATTGATGCCTTGCGCCGGCAAAACGTCGACACTGGCAATATTGCGGGACGCAAGCGCGAAGTTTTCATCGAGCTCGGAACCACCGACGATCAGAGCGGTTTTCCAACCGTGTTTACTGATCGAACCCAGCAGATCCTTCGTCTTCGGCGCCGTCATTTTGGCATCATCGATGATAACCAGCTCACCAGCTGTCTGCTTGGCAGACAAAGCGTGCTTAAGCGCCAACTTGCGAACTTTCTTCGGCAGCTTGATCGAGTGATCGCGCTGTACCGGACCAAAAGCCCGTGCACCGCCCCGGAACTGGCTCACAGAGCCATTACCGTGACGCGCGGTCCCGCCGCCCTTCTGGCGACCGATCCGCTGCTTGTGTTTGGCAACTTCGCCGCGGGTTTGCACCTTGTGCGTACCTTGGCGCTGCTTAGCCAGCTGGTAGGTCACCATGCGCTGAAGCAGATCAGCACGCGGCTCAAGACCGTAAATCTCATCCGACAGCTGGATGGAACCGGCTTCACCAGCGTCAAGTGTCTTTACTTCCGCCTTCATTGATCCTCATCCTTCTTAGCTTCTTCGGCTGGCGCCTCGTCAGCAGCTACTTCCTCAACTTGAGCGTCTTCGGCCGGAGCTTCAGCAGCTTCCTGAGCCGGCGTTTCACCTTCAGCCAAACGGAATGCGCCTGGAAGCGGTACACCTTCGGGGGCCGCCTTTTTAATCGCATCGCGAATGGTGACCCAGCCGCCCTTTGAACCAGGCACCGCACCCTTGACCAGAATGAGCCCGCGCTCGGCGTCGGTCGAAACGACTTCCAGGTTCAGCGTGGTGACGCGAACATCACCCATGTGACCAGCCATCTTCTTGCCTTTGAAGACCTTACCCGGGTCCTGGCACTGTCCAGTCGACCCATGGCTCCGGTGAGAGATCGATACACCGTGAGAAGCCCGCAGACCGCCGAAGTTGTGGCGTTTCATGCCACCGGCAAAACCCTTACCGATCGAAGTTCCACAAACGTCAACCTTTTGACCTGCTACGAAGTGATCGGCGGTCATTTGCGCGCCCACTTCAATCAGGTTGTCAGGAGACACCCGGAACTCAGCAATCTTGCGCTTAGGCTCAACCTTTGCCACGGCAAAGTGACCGCGCATTTGCTTGCTTGTATTTTTCACCTTGGCCTTGCCTGCGCCCAATTGCACAGCCGTATAGCCATCCTTTTCAGCCGTCCGTTGCGAAACAACTTGGCAGTTGTCGAGCTTCAGAACGGTAACAGGCACATGACGACCGTCATCTGTGAAGATGCGGGTCATTCCCATTTTCTGAACAATCACGCCAGATCGCATGGATTTGTTCCTTTAAAGTTTAATCTCAACGTCAACACCAGCAGCCAGATCGAGCTTCATCAAAGCATCAACTGTTTGCGGTGTCGGATCCACGATATCGAGCATGCGCTTGTGAGTGCGCACTTCGAACTGCTCCCGGCTCTTCTTGTCAATGTGAGGACTTCTGAGCACGGTGAACTTCTCAATACGGGTCGGCAGAGGAATGGGGCCGCGCACCTGCGCGCCCGTCCGCTTCGCGGTATTGACGATCTCCTTGGCGGACGTGTCCAGCACGCGGTGATCAAAGGCTTTTAGCCGAATGCGAATATTTTGACTCTGCATGACCTTACCTATTCAAAGTCGTTCATAAGAAGGAGCGAAGCCGGAGCATCCGACTTCGCCCACCAATTCGTAATTACTCAATAATTTGTGTAACGATACCGGAGCCGACGGTACGGCCACCTTCGCGGATCGCGAAACGCAGACGCTCGTCCATGGCGATCGGCACGATCAGCTCGACTTCCATCTCGCAGTTGTCGCCCGGCATCACCATTTCAGTGCCTTCCGGCAGATGAACAACACCGGTCACATC
>SBHG01000019.1 GCA_006226305.1 Alphaproteobacteria bacterium
TCGACAAAGAATCTGGCGTGCGGGTTGGCGAAGTCGGTCTATTCATGCGGTCAAAAGACCATCAGGGCGGTGAGGTCGGCTATGTCATGCACCCGGATCACGCGGGCAAAGGCTATGCCACGGAAGCCGCCAAAGCCATGCTAGCCCTTGGCTTTGACTTCTTTGGATTGAACCGCATCATGGCGCGCTGCGATCAGCGCAATCTCCCGTCAGAAGGCGTCATGAAAGCCATCGGCATGCGCCACGAAGCAACCCTCATCGAAAATTGGCGCGATGACGACGGCTCCTGGAGCAACGAGCTCAACTATGCGATTTTAAAACGTGAATGGGGCGCCCAAAATCCGGGTTAGAAATCAAACCCCGACAATGTCGCCTTTCATAGAGTAAAGCACATAAAGCACTTCTTCTTTTTCGCGCTGGCCGATACCGTTTTTGTCAAGTGCTTCCATAGCGTCATCAAGGACCGCTAGAAATTCCGCGCCGCTGATGTTCATGCCCTTGTGGGTGGCAAGCATGTCCTTGCCTTCATAAACAGCGGGCCCGCCCGTACCGGTAATGAAAAAAGTTGCCGCGCCGTTTTTCACGGCCTTGACATCTGACTGAGCATAACGCGGCGCGATGGTTGGATTGGCCATGTGAATATCCACCAAAGTATCAGCGATCTTGGTAATGCCTTCCGTGCCGCCCAGCCGCTCAAACAAACTCTCGCTCATCATATGTCTCCCTGTTTGATGAATGTCATCCTGCAAGAGTTGAATTTAACAGACAGACCAGCGCCGTCCAGTCCGCCCGCAACCCCATCCACAATTAAGCGACAAGCCCCCAATTTAATTACGGTTACTCGATGAGGCGGCCCAAGCCGCCAGGCTCCCGCGCCCAGCCATAGGCCTGATAGAGCGTCTCCAGGTTGAAAAGGCAGCCGCTGGCCGCCCAGACCGCTTCGCCCCCCCTGTCCTGGATTTTAAATCGCACGGCAACCGGCGCTCCGGTGGTTACGAAAGGGTCAATCTCACCCCGATCAAACACATAGCGTTTCAGGTGACCCTCAAGCGCCGCCCGCGCCCGGGCCTTTTCGGTAACCGCCAAGGGTGCGATTTCGCCGCTTGCCGGGATCGAAACACCGCCGGAACTGTCAAGCACCACTTCGGTCACGACCAATGGTTTGTCAGCACCCAGTTGCACGGCCAAGGCGCCGTCCCGATCGACGCCGAAATAAAAATCAATGTCATCCACCATGCCGCGCAGCGTGCCATCGTCACGAAATTTTTGCATCGGCTGCAAACAAACCGCCGTCGCCAACATACCCGCCGCCACCGGACTGTTCGCGCCTTTCACCCTGTCCCGCCAGGCCATATAGGAGGGCGCTTCTGCTGACAGCGGCACCAACGGCAGGATAAGCTCATAAGGATAACCAAGCTCGCGCTGTTCCACCTCCGCCATATAATCATAGAGAATGTTGCCGGTAAGAGGATCGGTCGATGTTCGAGAGGCCCCGCTTCCGATGCAGTGATCCTCCACCGCGCCCCGGTCCAGTCCGTCAACCTGAGCCTTCAACGACCGGGTCTCTGAAAGGGTTTCCCCGATCCGGGACATGTCCTTTTTCAGATAGGGCGCAAAGGTCGCCGCCAGATCACTCGGCGCGCAAAACCCCTCTTCAAGGCGGGTAAAGACATAGAGTTTTTCATAAAGGCCAAACCGCGCAATCGGCTGAGCTTCCAAAGCCATCGACTGCAACTCGGGGTCAGAACACGCCCGCCCCCGAAACAGCCGTTTCACCTGTGCCGCTCGATCGGCAAAAAAATCGGCGCGATAGGTCTCCACCGCCGCTTCCCCGGGGCCGTAAACCTCGGCCGCTTCCCGAGCCAGGGTCTGGCCAAGCGGAGACTTGGGATCTGTCAGATAGTCCATCTGCGCATAAAGACCCCAGCGCATATAAGGGGCGAGGGTTGGGCAGCGCTCTGACACTTCCAAAAGCATTTGCCAGCGATCCCACTGCGCCAATTGCTGCTGGGCGACCGGATCAAAGTCCTTTTCCGTGGTAGCTGCCGCAAAAACAGGCCCTTGCGGAGACAACAAAAACAGCGACAAACAAACAGCGGAGAACGCTCGCAAACAACCCATCCCTTAATCCTTTTTATGAGGCCCCTCGAAGAGGTTTGCACAGACCTCGAACTATGCCAGAGTCCGGCCTTCACAGCAAATGCGCGGCAGCCCACATGAACAATTTTCAACCTGAGAAGCTTTACCAAAACGGATACACCGATAATCTGAGATGGCAGGCTTTTACGCCGCGCGCGGATGACATCTTCATCTGCACGCCCTCAAAATCCGGCACCACATGGATGCAGTCCATGGTCGCGCACCTGATCTTTCACGGTGACCTGCCGCGCCCGGTCAATGAGATGTCGCCCTGGTTTGATTTTGAAAAGAACCCGCTGGAAGAAATCACCACCCAATTGGAGGGCCAAGACCATCGCCGCTTCATCAAAACGCACACGCCTTACGACGGTTTGCCGCATTTGGACACGGTGACCTACATCCATGTGGCGCGTCACCCCATGGACGTCATGCTTTCCATGGTCAACCACATGGAAAACTATAAAAACGATCTGCCAGGTCATGAAGAAACTGAAGATCTGGTCGCCATGTTTGAACGCTGGATTACCTCCACTGTCGATGATTGGGCGGCACATGCGGGTTTATCGATCGGTTATCTCTTTCATCATGTAAAATCTTTTTTTGAACACAGGGATGAGCCCAACATTCACCTCTTTCACTATTCAAGCCTCAAACTAGATACCGAAGGCGAAATGCGCCGTCTCGCCAAGGCACTTCACGTTGAAGTCCCAGAGGAAAACTGGCCGCGCATTCTGGAGGGTGTCAGCCTTAAAACCATGCGCCAGCGCGCAAACGAATTTGCTCCAGACGCCCACAAAGACACCTGGAAAGATCCCGCCCGCTTTTTCCACAGTGGCCGTGAGGGCGAAGCCACCAAACGCCTGAGCGAAGACCAACTCGCGCGCTACCACAGCAAGGCGGAAGAACTCGCTGATCCAGATCTCCGGCGCTGGATCGAAACAGGGACCTGACCTGAAAAACCCTTGACCCGCCTCCACCGCCGCGTTTGACTTAATCCCAACGCAGTCAAGGAAGGGAGATCGCGGTGTTTTTTGTCACGCTGAAACTGATCGACAAGGAGCGCATGGCCGCTCTAATGGAGGCGCACAAAGACTGGATCCAGAAAGGCTTTGATGAAGGGGTATTCCTCGCCGTTGGGTCCATGACCCCCGAGCCGGGCGGCGCTATTTTGGCCCATAACACCTCACGCCAGGACCTGGAGGCGCGTGTCCAGGCAGATCCTTTTGTGGTTCAAGGCGTCGCAGAACCCAACATTACGCAAGTTCAGGTGATGCGCACCGATGCGCGTGTCACCTTTTTGAAGGACTAGACAATGACAAACCCCAACTCATCGCAAGTTCATTGGAGCTTTTGGATAATTGCCATCCTAGCACTGGCATGGAACGCCATGAGCGCGATCAACTTTGTGGTTCAAATGAACCCGGATATGATCGCCGTTTATCGCGAGAATGAACAGATGATCATTGAAGGACGGCCAATTTGGGCGACCGCTTCATTTGCTGTTTCGGCTTTCGGAGGTTGCATCGGTGCGGGTCTTTTACTTCTGCGCAATCGCTTTGCCTATCAGGCGTTGGTCGCCTCAATGATCGGCACCGTCTTTGCGGTGGCACACTCTTTGACTTTAGGCATCCCATATGGATTAGGCGAAATCGTCGGCATTATTCTGCTGCCGCTGATCATCGCTGGATATCTGGTCAATTACACAAAACGCGCGCTGGCAAAGAGCTGGATATCGTAAATAAGGAAAAAACAACATGACCAAAGGCTCCTGTCATTGCGGCACCGTCACATGGGAATTTGACGGCACACCGGAAGACGCCACCGCCTGCAACTGCACCGTTTGCCGCCGCTACGGCACGCTCTGGGCCTATGACTGGCTGGATGAGAAGATACATGTGAAAGGTGAGACCACCACTTACATTCGTGGCGATAAAATGCTCGGGTTTCACTTTTGCCCCACGTGTGGATGCGTGGCTTATTGGAAGGGCCTGACCCCGCACGCCGAAAACGGCAAGATCCGCATCGCCGTTAACCTGCGCCTCGCCGAAGACGCCGACGAAGTCGCCGAAATCCCGGTCGATCACTTCGACGGATTCGACACCTTCGAGGATCGCGGCCGCGACGGCCGCTGCGTCAAGGATATGTGGTTTTAAGAAAGCTCATGCCGCTCGCGGGCGCATCAGGAGAGGCCCGTAAATCACGACAAAACTCGTGAAGGCCAGAACCCATAATCCGGCGGAAAGATAAAGCAGAGCCCCGGGCGCACCGGCAAAACCAGACGCAATTCGAGCCAGAGCCGCCAGGACAATCGACAGATAGATGAGCTGAATGCCGCGCGTCGCCACAAGAGGCCGGCCCACATGGCCAAGGCTCGCCCGTGTCATCACCGCGAGGGTCATAACCCCAATGGCGCCAGAGGTCCATCCATGGAGCGCCGCGCTTGGCGCCAGCACCTGCGGCGCGAGCATGGCAAGGCCCAAGAGGAAAAACCCAAGCGGCACGAAGCCATAGCCCAAATGCAAGATCACAACGAGCGGCTCGGCTAAGGTGCGATCCCCGGCCCAGCGCGCCAGCCGCACAAGTTGCAGCCCGCCTGCCAGAATGAGAAGCCACCCCGCCGCATCCGCGCCCGGAAAAAAACACCACAGCACGAGAGCCAACGCGCTAGCCCCAAGGCTCATCCCGTCATAGCGCCCAAATGGCGCAGGCATGCGCGACCCGGGGCGCCGCGCCAACCAGTTGCGGGTAAAGCTGGGCACAATGCGCCCGCCGATCACCATAATCAGCATCACCGCCACACCAATCCCAAGCCGCGCGCCCATGCCTTGAAAAGCGGGCAGGCCCCGCATCGCCTCCAGATGAAACAGCCCGTTCCCGGTCAAAAAGAGACCGACAAGAATAAGCACTTTCAGATTGCGCCAATTCTGTCCCGCGACGATCTCGCGGGCGACGACAAATCCAAAGAGCGCCAGAAAGGCAAGATCAACAACGGCCGCAACAGAGGCGCCGATCACAAGCGAGGTGAGGACCGCCAGCCGCCCGGCCAGCCAGGCAAGCACCAGAACCAGGAGCCGCCCGCCGGTCACCGGCAACCGTCCCGTCCAGTTCGGCACCGCGGTCAGAAGAAACCCGGCAATCACCGCCGAAAGATAACCAAAAAGAAATTCATGTACATGCCAACTGATCGGATCAAAGTGCGTGGGAAGCCCCAGCCCCCCCGCAAGCACACAGACCCAGAGCCCCATGGCGAGCGCGGCCCAAAGACTTGCCAGAAGAAAAAGTGGCCTGAAGCCATAGCTCAGGATCGCAGGACCCTGGTAGCCGCGCATCTGCGCCGCTGAACTTTGACCCTTTGCCCGCACATTACGCTCGGGAGCAATTCCAGCCGGTTCGGAGATCTGCTCGCCAGAGGCAGGCGCGTCCGCCTGCCCCATATAGGCCGGGTCCACCTCATGCCGGGCACAAGGTGGTGAGGCAAAGCCTTTCCCAGCAGTTGGGGATTGGCTGTCTTCTGACATGTTCTCATTCTCCTGGCTTCAAAAAGCGCATTTTCCACGCCAGCGCGGCGATTCGCCCTCAAAATCTGCGCAAGTCTCTTTACATTTTACCGTCAGCACAAGACGTATTACCATAAGCGGCTATGACAGATCGTCTCAGGCCATACGAAGGGGCTGGTCCTTTCACTTTTGTCAGCTACGCCCACAAGGACAAGGCGGCGGCCGAAGACATTATGGCAGTCATCGCCGAAAGCGGCGTCCATATCTGGTACGACCTTGGTATTGCCCCCGGCACTTTATGGCGCAACGAGCTCGCCGAAAAGATCGAGGACTGCCAGAGCTTCCTTTTTTTCCAAAGCGCCCAGTCGCTGCAATCAGATAATTGCCAGAAAGAAATCGCCTACGCTCTAGAAAAGAAGAAAAAGATCATTGTTGTTCGTCTCGACCGCACTGAGATGCCGGGAGGACTGGCACTTGCCATAGGCGACCGCCAGGCCATCGAAAAGTTCAACCTCACTGACCTTGTCTTCTACGAGATCCTTCTCAAAGCTCTGGCGCCAGGAGAAACGGCACCCATTGTCAGGCAGCCCGACAAGACGGTTTCCCTCTTCGGGCACCACCTTCATAGAACTCCAGCTTTTGTCGGCCTTGGGACGCTGGCGGCCCTTCTTGTTGGAGCGACCGCTTATTTTGCCTTGCCGTCCGCAACCCAGCCTTCAAACCAGGAGGCCCCTGCTGTTCACACGCCCACACATGGCACAGAGGCCAATTGGGCGGCCCTGGCTGTCCTGCCCTTCGCCAATTTGTCCGGCGATCCCCAAAAAGATATCCTGTCAGACGGTCTTTCTGTTGAACTGATGAAGGTCCTCGCCGAAAACACCGACCTTAAAATTGCCGCCCGCACTTCTTCCTTTGTCTTCAAGGACAGCGAGCTCGATGCCCGTGAGATCGGCGAGGCGCTTGGCGTCGATGGGCTCCTGGAGGGCAGTGTGCGCTGGTTCGGCGACCGCATTGACGTTGACGTTCAGCTCATCGACGCCCAAACAGGCTTCCAGGTCTGGTCCGATTCCTACCAGCGCGACAGTGCGGATTATTTCAAGGTTCAACAGGAAATCGCCTATGCCGTGGCCTCCAGGGTCAACAGCCGCGTCTCGGCAAGAACGCAAATCTCTCAGGCCGCCAGCACGCTGTCGTTACAGTCCTGGGAGAAATATCTTGCCGCCCAGGACTTGATGCAGAACGACACACGCGAAACCTACCTCAGGGCAAGTGAATATTTCGCCGAAATCATCGAATCCAATCCGGAGTTTTCAGCCGCCTATTCCAGCAAGGCCAATGCCCTGCTGCTCGCCAAGGGGCACCGCGCCGCCGATGATATCCAGCGCTTGATCGACAAGGCTCTCGCCCTTGATCCGGC
>SBHG01000115.1 GCA_006226305.1 Alphaproteobacteria bacterium
CAAGACCTCAAGATCCTCGAAATCCTCCAGGAAGACGGTGCCAAGCCGACCGCTGAGATCGCCGAAACCGTGGGGCTGTCTCTGTCCCCCTGCTGGCGACGGATCCGCCGAATGCGCGATGCCGGGGTCATTGAAAAGGATGTCGCCCTGGTCAACCGCCACGCGATCGGCCTGGAAATAGATGCCGTTGCCCGGGTGACCCTGTCCGCACAACAGGCAAGCGAACGCGACAGCTTTGAAAGCTGGGCCTCAAAATATCCTGAAATTGTCGAATGCCTCTCCCTCTCCGGTGACACGGACTATATCCTGCGCGTGCTTGTGCCGGACCTTGCCGCCTATGAGCACTTTCTAACCTCAGAATTGCTCAATCAGCGCTGCGTCAATTCGGTCAGCTCCTCCTTTGTGCTGCGGGAGGTGAAAAAGACCACGGCGCTGCCGCTGACGGCCCCGGGCAGGATCGCAAGATCGGCGTGAAATCGTCACAGGATTTAAAATAGAGACTCATCATTTTTCTGCGAAATGTATAAGGTGACGGCTTGCTTTTGATACCAACAAACCCGCCGGCAAGGCGGTGGGAGGAGAAACCCTAATGCCGATCTACAAAGCCCCAGTCGAAGACTACATGTTCTTGCTCTATGAGCTGTTCAATGTTCAGTCCGAGGACGATATTCCCGGCTATGCCGATCTTTCCCCCGATCTCGTAGGCGCGGTCCTGGAAGGCGGCGCCAAAATCGCTGAAGAAGTTCTCTTCCCGCTCAATCAAATTGGCGACGAGGAAGGCTGCCATCTGGAAAATGGCGTGGTACGCACGCCTAAAGGCTTCAAAGAGGCGCTCAAGGAATTCAATGACGGCGGCTGGAACCGCCTCGGCGCTTCGGAAGAAATGGGCGGCGCTGGCTTGCCGGGTGTGGTTTCCTTTGCCGTTACAGAAATGATGACCTCAGCCAACCAGGCCTTCACAATGTACCCGGGCCTCACCATGGCCGCCTATTCCGCGCTCCAGGCCACCGGCGAGCCCTGGATGAAGGAACATGTCGTTAAGCGCATGGTTGAAGGCGACTGGACCGGCACCATGTGCCTCACGGAGCCTCACTGCGGCACCGACCTGAAGCTGATGAAAACAAAAGCCGTTGAACAGGAAGACGGCACCTACCGCCTCACCGGAACCAAGATCTTTATC
Organism: Alphaproteobacteria bacterium; assembly: GCA_006226305.1. Lineage (GTDB taxonomy): Bacteria > Pseudomonadota > Alphaproteobacteria > M2410 > M2410 > M2410. The sequence continues at coordinate 1,181 of SBHG01000115.1, forward strand.
TCCGGCGGCGATCACGACATGACCGACAACATCATCCACATGGTGATTGCCAAAATCCCGGATGAAGACGGCAAGCTGCAGGATGATCTGTCCACCGTAAACTTCTTCATGGTGCCCAAGGTGCTGGTCAATTCTGAAGATGGCTCGCTCATGGAACGCAACAATGTTTCTGTCGGCTCCGTTGAAAAGAAAATGGGCATTAAGGGCAACGCCACCTGCGTCATGAATTTCGACGATGCGGTTGCTTATCGGCTCGGCCCGAAGCCGCAGAAGAAATCAGATGTGGGTGACAAAAAACGATCCGCCTCAGCGGGTATGAAGGGCATGTTCGGCATGATGAATGGCGCGCGCATGGGCGTTGGTCTGCAAGGCATCGCCATTGGCGAGGTTGCCTATCAAAATGCTGCCGCCTACGCCAAGGACCGCCTCGCCGGTCGCGCCCTCACCGGTGCTGAAAACCCAGAGGGTCCTGCCGACCCCATTCTGGTGCACCCGGACGTGCGCCGCATGCTCTTGAAGTCTCGCGCCTTTGTCGAAGGCGCCCGGGCCCTGTTTGGCTGGACCTCAATCCTCTCCTCCAAGGCCTTCTTTGCTAAAGACGAGGAAGAGCGCCAGGACGCCGCCGCACTCTCCAACCTGATGACGCCAATCATCAAGGCTTACTTTACGGATCTTGGCTTTGAAGCGGCGAACAACTCGCTGCAATGTTTCGGCGGTCATGGCTATATTCGTGAACACGGCATGGAGCAATTTGTCCGCGACGCGCGGATCAATCAGGTCTACGAAGGCGCCAATGGCGTCCAGGCCCTCGACCTTGTGGGCCGCAAACTCAACGCCGCCGGCGGACGTGGCCCCATGGCCTTCTTTAAAGCGGTCGATGATTTTGTCGCTGAGAACGAAGGCAATGCCGAGATGAAAGAATTCACCGATCCGCTCAAACGCGCCTCAGAAGATCTGAAACAGGCCACCTTCTGGTTGGCGGAACACGGGCTGAAAGACCCCAATAATGCCGCCGCCGCATCGACAGATTATCTGCATATGTTCGGCACCGTGGCACTGGGCCTCATGTGGGGCCGCATGGCAAAAGTCGCCCTCGCCAAGCTCGCCGCTGGCGAAGGCAACCCGGATTTCTACAAGGGTAAAATCGTTCGAGCTCGCTTCTGGGCCGAACGCGCACTGCCGGACACCGCTTCCCAGTTGATGCGGGCAACCGCCGGTGCCAACAATCTTATGGAGCTGGCCGAAGACGCCTTTTAAGACGGGACATTAGTCACTCCGGACAGAGCTGTCCGGGGTGACGGCTACCCTTAAACGAGAGCCCCCGCAAGCACGTGATCTGTAATCAGCTCGCTAATCCGCGCGCTCAATTTGAGCGGCAGGTCGTGCCCCATACCTTCAATGACCTCAAGGCGCGCGCCCGGTATCTTATGGGCCGTATCTTCTCCGTGCGCCAAAGGCACCAGCGGGTCAATACGCCCATGAATCACCAACGTCGGCGCGGTGATGGTTTTTAAGATCTCTGAGCGATCCCCGGTGGCGACAATCGCCGCATACTGCCGCAAATATCCTTTGGGATAATAACAGCGGTCATAAGCAGCGGCGGCTCTGGCATAGAGCACCTCGTCCTCATCAATAACACCCGCGGCAGAGCCGTTGACCTTGTTCGATTTGACCGCGTTCTCAATGATATCTTCGCGCGCACCGCTTTTGGGGCGCTCATTAAGCGTGCGCATCGCGGCATCCGTTGCCGGGGGCAGCGAGCGATCTCCGGTTGAGGACATAATGCTCGTCAGTGACAGAGCGCGATCGGGATAAGTCCCCACCACCAGTTGGGCAATCATACCACCCATGGACATGCCCAGAATATGCGCCTTGTCAATTTCCAGCCCGTCCATAAGCCCGATCACATCCGCTGCCATATCATGCAGCGTATAGGGAACATCGGGCGCGCGCCCGGCCAAGACATCCTCAATCAACTCGGGGATATCCGGCACACGATCATCGCCGATTTTTTCACTCAGTCCGACATCCCGGTTGTCAAAGGTCACCACAAAGAGTCCCTTGCCCACCAGCCCTTGCAAAAATTCCGGCGTCCAGCCGATCATCTGCGTTCCCAGCCCGCGAATGACAACCAAAGCGGGGTTTGTCGGATCCCCGTGAGTTTCATACTCCAATTGAAGGCCATTTGCCTCAACCTTCGCCATAAGATTTCCTCCAAATATTTTTTTATTTTTTGATCGCGCCGGTAAAGGCAACAACATGAGATACCACAACAGGTCCCAGATCTGGGGTAATCTCATGGCCCATGCCATCAATCACAACCAATTGTGCACCAGGCACCAGCGAGGCGACATGTTCACCGGCGGTAAGAGAGATAAGCGGATCATCGCGCCCGTGAATGACGAGCGTTGGCACATCGATTGTCTTAAGCCATTGCGTATGAAGCCCCGACACCATGGCCGCCGCCATCTGCCGTGCCGCGCCAATGGGATAGTGACACCGGGCAATGCCGGTCTCAGCCCTTTGGCGCAAATAGTCCGGGCTCGCTTTATACTTTGACCCTTCCAGGATCTGCCAGAGCTTGACCACATGTGCAACGAGCGCCTCATGCTCCTCCGGCAAAGGCGCCATCAAGGCCTCCCGCGCTTTCGGGTTGCCTGACGGCAACGAAGAGTCGCCCGATGTCGACATGGTCGAGATCAGACTGGTCACCCGCTCCGGATACCGATACGCCACCATCTGTGCGACAGACCCCCCAAGCGAGCCGCCAAAAACATGCGCCTGCCCCACCTCCAGGAAATCGAGCAAGCCCACCGCATCATCGGCCATATCCTCAAGCCGGTAGGGCGCGCTCGAGGTATCCCCCGCTGCGATCGCGGCAAAGTCCGGCAACCCGGCAGCATCAAATTTAGTTGAAAGGCCTACATCCCGGTGGTCGGACAAGATCACGAAAAATCCGGCGGCCACCATCCCTTCAACCAGACTTGGTGGCCAATTGGTCAATTGCGAACCGTTCGGGTTTAGAAGCAGGATCGCGGGATCAGATTTGTCCCCGTAAATCTCGTAGGCGATTTCTATTCCATTTGCTTGCGCGAGCGGCATTTAGCTCTCTCCTAGACCTCATCAAACGCCAAAGTTTCCCTGATCACCTTTAATTGCGCAAGCGGCCATTGACTTTATTTCGGCGGCGCATGACCTTTGCCACATGAAGCGTGATTTGCAGAAAATGGCTGGACCCAGCCACGACATCCTGATCATTGGCGGCGGTATTCAAGGCGCCACCATTGCCCGGGACGCGGCCCAGCGCGGCCTCAAGGTTGCCTTGGTGGAAAAACGGGATTTCTCGTCCGGCACCTCCTTTGCCTCATCAAAGATGGTACATGGGGGTCTGCGTTACCTTGCCAATTTCGAGTTCCGCCTGATTCGCGAAGCCCTGAAGGAGCGCCGCATCTGGGAGCGCATCGCGCCGCACCAGGTTGATCCTCTGCCCTTCATGGTGCCGAATTACGGCTCCCGCGGTCAAAAGTGGCTAATGTGGACCGGTTTCTTTCTTTACGACCTCCTCTCCTTTGACCGCAAATGGCTCAAAGATAAGGACAAACAACTTCCCGCCCATCGCCGCGTCTCGAAAGAGGAAGCTCTCAATCTCGCCCCCGGGCTCAATCCCGAAAGACTTCTGGGTGCGATCCTTTACTTTGACTGCCAGATGTATGCGCCGGAACGCCTGTGCATCGAATGCCTGGAGGAAGCAGCCTCTCTTGGCGCCGATATCGCCAATCACGCCGAAGCTGAAGAAATTCTAAGGGACGGAAATCGCGTTATTGGCGCGCGGGTCAAAGACACATTGACCGGGGCCTCACACGACATCCGCGCCGAGCTCACCATCAACGCCAGCGGCCCCTGGGCAGATTATGTGCTCGCCTCCGCGGAGGGCGGCACCCCGTCGCGCCACCTTATTCGCTCTAAGGGCATTCACCTTATTACGCGTAAAATCACAACCGATACCGCTCTTCTCATCACCGTCGAAGGCAGTCATATCCTCTTTCTGCCTTGGCGTGATCACACCATCATCGGCACCACCGACACGGTTTTTGCTCAGCACCCCGACAAGGTTTCGACCCGCGAAGAAGATATAGCCGGTCTGCTGGAGAAGGCTCAAAAGGCCTACCCCATGGCCAACCTTACCCGCGCCGATGTCGAGCACTTCTATGCCGGGCTGCGCCCGCTGGTCGATACCGATGGCAATCCGGACAACAATACGACACAGGACACTTATGGCGCCTCGCGCGCCGCTGAGATTGTCGACCATGAACAAACAAGCGGCACCAAAGGGCTTCTGTCTGCCATCGGCGGCAAATGGACCACCTCACGCCACATCGCCAAACAGGCAGTCGACAAGGCCGTCCGGAAACTTGGCCGCGCGGGGCTGACCACCTGTCGCTCCGACGAACTTGTCACCTGGGGCGGCGCCACAGGAAACTTTGCCGCCTACAAGAAGGCCTTGTTTGAAAAACATCCTGATTGGCCCCAAGACATACTCGCCAACATGGCCAAGACCTATGGCAGTCAAACACCTCGTCTAATGGCCCTTGCAGAAGCCCATCCCAACCTGAAAGAACGCCTGGACCCTGACCAGCCTTTCATCGGCGCAGAGGTTCTTTATGCCCTCAACGAGGAAATGGCTTTGAGCCTGGAAGATGTCGTGATGCGCCGCACCTGCGTAGGCACACTTGGGCGCCCGAGCGAGACCTTGCTGAGCGCGGTGATAGATCTCATGCGCGAGCCCCTCGGCTGGAGCGAGAACCAGATCGCGCAAGAACGCGCCCAGCTTGACATCCATTTTGGTCCGGGAGCGCACTAAGGTGAGTGCGGCGCGGGTCCATGTCATCGTCAACCCCAAGGCGGCGGGCGGGCGCACCGCCAAACGTTGGCCAAAGATCTTGAATGCGCTTACCGAAAAATTTGGACCCATCACTTACAGCTTCACCGAAGCCAGAGGCGATGGCACCGCCAAGACACGATCGGCCCTGCGCGAGGGTGCCGATTTTCTCATTGTGGTGGGCGGTGACGGCACATTCTCTGAATGCGTCAACGGCTTTTTTGAAGGCGGCGCGCCGGTCAACCCGAGTGCTCAAATGGCCTTCATTACTTCCGGCACCGGCTGCGATATCCGTCGCGCCCATGACTGGCCGCAGGTCAAGGATTTTGCCGCTATGATCGATCTCATCGCCTCCGGCACAACCCGCCCCATCGATATCGGGCACATCGCCATGCGCGACCACATGGGCAACCCCACGGATCGCTACTTTGCCAATGCCGCGAGCTTTGGCGTTGGCGGCGCGGTCTCTCACGCGGTCAACACCTCACATCTCGCAAAAAAGTTTGGCGGCACTTTCGCCTTTCTGTTCCATGCCTTGCGCGAAGCCATGCGTTTTGAAAATCAGCGCGTTCGCATCCAGATTGACGAAAATTTCGATGAGGAGTTCGAAATCATCCTCGCCGTCGCCGCTTTGGGGCCTTATTTTGGCGGCGGCCTTAAAATTGCGCCTGATGCCAGCCCAACAGACGGCCTGTTCGATTTTCTCATCGGCCATGACATCACCAAAAAAGAAATTCCCGGCCTGATCTCTCGCGTTTATTCCGGCAAACATATCAATGACCCGAAAGTCAAAATGCTGCGAGGACGCAAGCTTGTTGCAACGCCTCTGTCTGCGAGTGGAAAAATACTTATGGAAGTTGACGGCGAGTCGCCCGGCGCCCTGCCTGCCACATTCACCATTTTACCGAGCGCTTTGCAAATACGCGGGTGACACGCCAACCGCTCAACCGGCAAAGCCGCCCTT
>SBHG01000020.1 GCA_006226305.1 Alphaproteobacteria bacterium
GGGGCCGCTGGGTGGGCGGCCCCGGAGGTGTTGGGTAAATGGTGGGGTGTCTTCAAGGGAAGACAATAGGACTTTGACTCCGAGGCCTTAACAAAAGGTTAATGCGCCTTGCCGAGTGCAATAATTTGGTTTTCAACATGAAGAATTTCTTTAAGTCTGGCGCCGAGGCCAGGCTTACTCAACAAGATCGGTCATAAAGAGGGGTCTTTTGGAGGCCACGCCCGGAATCGAACCGGGGTACACGGATTTGCAATCCGCTGCGTCACCACTCCGCCACGTGGCCACTCCAAAACATTTGCCGGAATTTCCGGCACGGAGGAGAGGCCATATAACAAACCCCGATGGCGCTGGCAACGTAAAGAAATTGGGGGGTAAATCGGGGGAAATCCAATGCAGGCCATGAGGCCGACCGGTTGTTGTCATTTCGGGAGACGCGGGGTATAAGCGCCGGGATTCCCATGGGTTTTGAAGGGGGCTCCAGCCCCATGCCATTCAGGATAAGACATATGACCGATTTTCAAGCTGCACGGCGCAATATGGTGGAGGGCCAGGTGCGCACCAACGATGTGACAGACCGCCGTTTGCAGGAGGCCATGGCGAGCGTTCCAAGAGAGCGGTTCTTGCCTGAGGCAAAGCAAGATCTGGCCTATATGGGCAAGAATGTTGAAATCGCGCCGGGACGCTTTCTCATGGGCCCACGGGCCTTTTCAAAGCTAGTGCAGGCTCTCAAGGTTCGTGCCGGAGACCTTGCCCTGGTTATTGGCTCTGGAACGGGTTATTCTGCGGCCATTCTTGGCCGGCTCGCCGATTCGGTCGTTGCGGTTGAATCCGATGAGGCGCTTGTAAATGAGTCCGCAGCAACTCTTTCTGACCTGGAAATCGACAATGTGGCGGTGGTTCACGGCGACCCAAAGGTGGGACTGGCGGATCAGGGTCCTTATGATGTCGTTTTATTTGATGGGTCCGTTGCCTGCTCGATTGATCATATTGCTGCGCAGCTGAAAGACGGCGGTCGGCTTGGGGTCGTTCATCAGGACGGCCCGATGGGGCAGGCCATGCTTTATTCCAATATTGAAGGCCGGATTACTTCTCGCTCGCTCTTTGACGCCAATGTTGAGCGGTTGCCAGGCTTTGACGCGGAAAAGGTTTTCGCGCTCTAAATTAATTAAATCTGCGGCTTTTTGTGACGTTTTTCGCTTGGGGAATGAGCCCGAAGCGCCATAAGGTTGGGTCAGATTTGAGCCGTGCCTGTTGGCGAGGGGCCTCCAACTAGAGGAGGCGCGGGTGCGACACTAAACTTAAAAATGCGGGAGTGATCCATGCGTTCTCTTGGAAACGAGACTGTCACGCGCCGGTTTCGGCGTTCAGCCAGCGTAGCCGCGCTCAGTCTGGGGCTTTGCTTTGGGGGCATGAGCGCAGCTCAGGCAGAGAGCCTGATGGAGGCTCTACGGGCTGCTCATGAAACCAATCCGACCTTGCAGGCGGAACGGGCGGGCCTGAAGGCCACTCATGAAAGGGTCGTGCAAGCACGCGCGGGCTGGCAGCCAACGATTACCGCAACCGGCAGCTATGGAACCCAGGACTATAAGAACCGGGTGCCGGCAACCACAGTGGCCCAGCAAAAGACTGATCCAATTACCGGCGCGGTCGTGGTCAACCAGTCGATCTTCCGGGGCGGGCGTACCTATTACGGCGGCAAGAGCGCCAGGGCCTATTATCGGGCGGGCGAGGCCTCTCTTATTTCTGTTGAACAACAGATACTCCTGGATGCGGTCAGTGCCTATGTCGGGGTCAAGACGGATCTCGAGGTGGTTGCGATCAGCAAACACAATGTGGAAGTTCTCTCCAAGCAGCTTGAGGCGGCTCGGGCGCGTTTTGAAGTGGGTGAAATCACCCGAACCGATGTGGCGCAGTCTGAGGCGCGGCTGAAAGGCGCCGAGGCCAATTTGATTGCCGCCAAGGCCTCTTTAACCGCGAGCCGGGCAGCCTATGAAAAGGTTATCGGTCATGCGCCTGCCAATCTGGAAGAGCTGCCACCACTGCCCAGCTTGCCCGCGACCGATGAGGAGGCGCTGTCGGTGGCGCTGGCCAGCAACCCCGATCTCAGGGCGGTACGTGAGGTAGAAACAGCCTCCAAGGCTTCGGTGCGCTCCGCCCAGGGGGCACTGCTGCCCGAGATCTATGTGGAGGGGATTGCCTCGCATTCGGAAGACACAACCATTGACGGGGCGCGTACGGATGGCACCAGTGTAACTGCCAATGTGCGTATTCCGCTTTATCAGGGGGGCGCGGCTATCTCTCGCGTTCGGGAGGCCAAGCACAATAACAGTCAGGATCGCATTCAGATCGCGGAGGTCGAACGGGCGGTACGCGAAGGGGTTGTTAATGCGTGGGATGGCCTTTTGACGGCGCGCTCCATCATTGATGCCAGCCGTCAACAGGTGCAGGCCAATGAAATCGCCTTTGATGGGGTCCAACAAGAGGCCCAGGTGGGCTCACGCACGACCCTGGATGTGCTCAATGCGGAGCAGGAACTGCTTGATGCCAAGGTTGCGTTGGCCAGGGCCCAGCGCGATGAATATGTGGCCGCTTACCGGCTTCTGGCGACAGTTGGTCAGCTCACCGCTGGCAATCTCGGACTTAATTGAGTGAATTTTTCGTAATACGGCGAGATGTCGCCATATTTGCGCTCAAAATCTAGGAAATATTCATATTTAGGATTGTAAAATCCCTGAATGCGGCTGGCTTTTTTACTGTGCCTGTCTTAGGTTCGGACAAACAGTGAGCAAGCTGCACGAATGTAGCAATAGTGATCGAAGAATGAGCCCCCAAATGAGTGAAGATAACGCCCAACAAGAACCAACGATGGAAGAAATTCTTGCCTCAATTCGCCGGATTATTTCCGAGGACAATGAGGATACTTCCACGCCTGCTGCTGCGCCTGCGCAATCGGCAGCTCCCGAGCCCGAAATGGACGACGAGGATATGCCCTCCGATGACATGCAAGGCGTTCAGGAGATGATCGAAGAGGCCGTCACAACAGCTGTTGCTGACGCCATGGAGGAGACCTCGGTGGTCGACGACGTGGAGCCTTTTGTGGATGTGCTGGCGGACGAAGAAGAACCGGTGGCTGCCTATGATCACCCTGTTGCTGCACCTGTTGAAGTGTTGAAAGTTGAGGAGTCGAGTGTGGAATCCGTAAAGTTTGCTAAAAAGCCTGAAAATGATCTGATGAGCGACAGCGCAGCTGGCGCCGCAGCCGCATCCTTTGAAAATCTGGCCCGAGCGATGCCGGTGCTGGAAGAAGACAGCCGCTCTTTGGAAGGTATTGTGGTCGAAATGCTGCGGCCGGTTCTGGCCGCGTGGCTGGACCAGCACCTGCCTAAAATCGTTGAGCAGATGGTCCAAAAAGAGATCGAACGCGTGTCCAGGCGGGACGCCTAAGAGAACCTGACCAGTTCTTTCGTCAATCCGCCACTTGAGTTATGAGAACCACCCTGTAAAAGGGGTGGTTCTTGGCATTTAGAACCCCTAAACCTACCCGCTTAAAACTAAAAGAATTTGGTCCCCATGTTGAACAAGACATTTCAGCCCCAAGAGGTTGAACCCCGACTCTACAAAGAATGGGAAGAGTCCGGGGCTTTCGCGCCGACCGACAAGCCTGGCAATGACGCCTATTGCATTGTGATTCCACCGCCCAATGTGACCGGCAGCCTGCATATGGGCCATGCGTTGAACAACACCCTGCAGGACACGCTCGTACGGTTCCAGCGGATGCAGGGCAAGGATGTCTTGTGGCAATGCGGGACCGATCACGCGGGGATCGCCACCCAAATGGTGGTGGAGCGGCAATTGCAGGCTGAAAATCAGACGGACCGGCGAACTATGGGCCGCGAGGCCTTTGTCAAGCGGGTCTGGCAGTGGAAAGAGGAGTCCGGGGGGACGATTACTGGGCAGCTGCGCCGCCTTGGCGCCTCCTGCGACTGGAGCCGTGAGCGCTTCACCATGGATGAGGGGCTTTCCAAAGCCGTTCTGAAGGTCTTTGTGCAATTGTACAAAGAAGGCCTGATCTACAAAGACAAGCGCCTCGTTAATTGGGACCCGAAACTTCTAACCGCCATCTCCGACCTTGAGGTCGAGAACAAAGAGGTTCAGGGCCACATGTGGCACATCCGTTATCCGCTGGCAGGACGCGAGGGTGAGTTTGTGACCGTCGCGACAACTCGGCCGGAGACGCTCTTAGGGGATACGGCAGTGGCGGTGCATCCGGAGGATGATCGCTACAAAAACCTCATCGGCGAAAAGATTGCGTTGCCGCTGACAGATCGGCTGATCCCGATTGTCGCCGACGAACATGCGGATCCGGAGCAGGGGTCCGGTGCCGTGAAGATCACCCCGGCGCATGACTTTAACGACTTTGAAGTTGGCCGTCGGCACCATCTTGAAATGATCAATGTGCTGGATGAAACGGCACACCTGAATGAAAATGTGCCATTGAAGTATCAGGGCATGGAACGATTTGAGGCGCGCGCAAGGATCGTTGACGATCTGAAGGATCTTGGACTTCTTGAAAAGGTGGATGATCACACCTTGCAGGTCCCCTATGGCGACCGCTCGAATGTGGTCATTGAGCCCTGGCTGACCGAACAATGGTACGTCAATGCGGCTGAGCTCGCCAAACCTGCCATTAAGGCCGTGGAAGAGGGTGAAACGGTTTTCGTTCCAAAGACCTGGGAGAAGACTTATTACGAATGGATGCGCAACATCCAACCCTGGTGTATTTCGCGCCAACTGTGGTGGGGACACCAAATCCCAGCCTGGTACGGCGAGGACGGAGAAGTTTTCGTCGCAGAATCCGAAGAGGAGGCGCAAGAAGCGGCCAAGGCGCATTACGGCCGGACCGCTGCGCTGACACGGGATGAGGATGTACTTGATACCTGGTTCTCGTCCGGACTATGGCCGTTTTCAACACTGGGCTGGCCCGATGAAACTCCTGAACTCAAGAAGTATTACAAAACCGATGTTCTGGTGACGGCCTTCGACATCATTTTCTTCTGGGTCGCCCGAATGATGATGTTCGGATTGCACTTTATGAAGGAAGTGCCTTTTCACACTGTCTATATCCACGCATTGGTGCGCGATGAGCACGGCCAAAAGATGTCGAAGTCTAAGGGCAATATCGTTGATCCTTTGGAGCTTATCGATGAGTATGGCGCTGATGCGCTTCGCTTTACCCTGATGGCCATGGCGGCGCAGGGGCGGGATATTCAGTTGGCCACGTCGCGGGTCGAGGGCTATCGCAACTTCGGAACGAAGCTGTGGAATGCGGCGCGTTTCTGCGAGATGAACGAATGCTTTTTAAGTCCGGATTTTGATCCGTCGACGGCCCGTCAAACAGTCAACAGATGGATTATCAGTGAGGTTCAAAAAACTTCCGCAGCTATTAAGGATGGTCTGGACGGCTATCGGTTTAATGATGCAGCTGGTGCGATCTACAGCTTTGTCTGGCATATTTTCTGCGATTGGCATCTGGAACTGATCAAACCTATCTTGAACGGTTCAGACCAGGATGCGATCCAGGAAACCCGTCAAACCGCAGCATGGGTCTTGGATGAGATCCTAAAGCTGCTGCACCCATTCATGCCTTTTATCACCGAAGAGCTGTGGCAGCGTATTGCCGACAACAACCTCCCACGCGAAGCTCTGCTCATCAAAACGTCCTGGCCGGTGGCCCGCGCTGAATTGATAGATGAAGTTGCCGCGGGCGAAATGGACTGGGTTATCCGGTTTGTTTCCGAGATCCGCTCCATCCGTGCCGAGATGAATATTCAGGCGGGCGCTCGTCTTCCGCTTTTGATCAGCGGGGCGTCAGCGGAAACGCTGCGCCGTGTTGATGCTCACAGTGACCGCCTCAAACAATTGGCCCGCCTTGAAAGCATCAAACAAGCGAGTGATTTGCCGGAGGGCTGCGTTCAAACAGTGCTAGATGAATCGACACTGGCAATTCCGCTCGCCGGGGTCATCGATGTCGCGCAGGAAACAGCCCGGCTTGGCAAGGAGATCGCCAAGATAGATGGGGAGATTGCCAAAATTGACGGCAAGCTTTCCAATGCCAAATTCATTGAACGGGCGCCGGAAGCGGTTGTCGAAGAGCAAAAAACTCGCCGCTCGGACGCTCTGCAAACCCGCGAAAAACTGCAAGAAGCCTTGGATCGGTTAGGGCACGCCCGCTAATTCCTTGCTTCAACTTGATCTTTTGGCCATGCTTGAGGCTTCCAAAAGCGCGGAGGATAATCCATGCGTCGTTGCCTGATGACTTGTCTCGGTTTAGTGGCCATTTTGGCCAGCGGCATCGCTATGTCACAGGTGAGGGCCATGGCTGAAAACACGGAGGCCGCGCAGGCCTACGCCGCCGGCGAAAAGAAACAGGCCTTTGAGCTTTGGAAACATGATGCCGAAGCGGGCGATGCCCAAGCGCAGTTGCTGGTGGCCAATATGCTGGCAACAGGAGACGGCGTTTCGCAAAGCTTTGAAATTGCCAACATTTATTATGCCATGGCCGCTGACCAGGGCAGGCTAGAGGCGCTCGTTCAATTGGCCACCAATTACCGGGTTGGTCAGGGGGTCGAGGTCGATCTTTCTCAGGCCGAAGAGTTGCTCAAGAAGGCGGCTTCCGCGGGTCATCCTGTCGCACAATTTGACCTGGCTGAGATCTACCTGGAGGACCTGCAGAACGTAGAAAACAGCGGCAGTCTGGCGGCGGCCTGGTATGAGGCAGCGGCGGTGCAGGGCGTTGTTATGGCGCAGGTTAAACTGGCCGATCTGACGATGAAGGGGCTGGAGCGTGATGGCGTCCTCCAGGTACCACAAGATCCGCCCTGGGCTTTTACCTGGCTGGAGATTGCCAAACGCGGTGCAGATGGCTCGCTGCAGGAGGCGCCGGTTTCCAGGCGCGTATTTGCCCTGGACGATATGCTGGAAAATGAAGGCAAAACTTTTCGCCAGTATGTGCTTGATCAATATGCTTTGGTTTCAAGCGTATTGCCTGAGAACATCGTTGCGGAGGTTCGCGCCAGCATTGATCAGCAACTCGCGGGCAGCGCGCCCACGGCTTCTGAGTAATCAGATCTCAAGGTTTACCCAGATCGGGACATGATCGGAGGGCTTTGACGGTTTGTCGAGACCTCTGAGAGTTCGATCTATATCGCTGCCGGTCAGGCAATCGGCCGCTTGTGGTGAGAGCAGCAGGTGGTCAATCCGAATGCCGTGGTCCTTGGGCCAGGCGCCACGCTGATAATCCCAGAATGTGTATTTGTGAGGTTCGGCGTGACAATTGCGCCAGGCCTCCGTCAAACCGAGAGCGAGCAATTGATGGAATTTATCGAGCGATTCCTGCCGGTAGAGTGCATCTCCCCACCAGGCTTTAGGGTCATGGACATCGTCGTCTGTCGGAATAATGTTGAAGTCGCCGCAAACAACGAGTTTTTCCTCCCAGGCTAAAAGCTCTTTGGCCCGGCCGATCAATCGGTCCATCCAGGCTAGTTTGTAATCAAATTTTGGCCCCGGGGCGGGATTACCGTTTGGAAGGTAAAGGCAGGCAACACGCAGCGGCGCGCCATCGCCCATAACCAGGGCCTCCAGATAGCGGGCCTGTTCGTCGCTATCATCGCCGGGCAGACGCGGGCGAACGTCGTCCAATGGATATTTCGAAAGAATGGCGACACCATTGTAGGTTTTTTGGCCGTGAACCGCGACGTTGTAACCAAGACCCTCAAAAATTTCGGCGGGGAAGTTTTCGTCAACGCATTTGATTTCCTGAAGGCACACCACATCAGGGGAAGTTTCCTCCAGCCATTTGGCAACTGTTTCGGCGCGGACTTTAATGGAATTAACGTTCCAGGTGGCAATCTTCATGGAGCGCTCAAATCGAAAAAGATGTGCCGCAACCACACTCGCTCTGTACGAGAGGGTTTTTGACCTGGAAAGAGGATCCGATGAGATCCGTCACATAGTCGATCACCGATCCCTCCATGTAGGTCACGGAGATATCGTCAATCGCAACCTTGATGCCATCCTTTTCAATGACCAAATCCTGATCGGAGGTCTGGGTGTCGATCTCAAAACCGTATTGAAATCCGGAACAGCCACCGCCAGAGACGCTGACCCGCAAGAGAGCGCCGGGTGCTTCGCTGGCCAGGATCTTGCCAATCTGACTTGCCGCCTTTGAGGTGACTTCGATGGGAGGTGTTGTTTGTGTCATAAGTCCTAACTAGGGTGCCAAACGGAAAAGTCAATTTCTCTTTGGTAATTTTGGGATTTTGCACTATCGCTCGGCAAACCTGTTACAACTATATCGGAATCTGAGGGGATTTCCTATGGGCTCCAGGGCCGACCTAGATCGCTCCTACCTAGACCGAGCGCTTTGCCTGCAGGCCTGCCGGGCGAACCAGTCGCGCGGTCGCCTGAAGGATGAGCCTGAAAGCGGCACGCGCACGGCCTTTCAGCGGGATCGGGATCGCATTATCCACTCCAGCGCGTTTCGGCGGCTCAAGCACAAAACGCAGGTTTTCGTGCATGATGAGGGGGATTATTATCGCACGCGCCTGACACACTCTCTTGAAGTGGCGCAGATCGCCCGCTCGATGTGTCGTTATCTTGGGTTTGACGAAGACCTTTCGGAAGCCATTGCCCTGGCCCATGATCTTGGCCATACCCCTTTTGGGCATGCTGGTGAACATATCCTGATGACCTGCATGCGCCCTTATGAGGGGTTTGATCACAATGCCCACTCCCTGCGTCTGGTTACCGAGATCGAACGGCACTATGCGGGTTTCAATGGCCTGAACCTGACGTGGGAGACACTTGAAGGATTGGTCAAGCACAATGGGCCGCTGACCGGGCCGAAGGCTGACGGGCAGGCCGATGTTCCCTATGCCATTCGGACCTACTGCCAGTCTCATGACCTTGAGATCGAGAGCTTCGCTTCGGTGGAAGCTCAATTGGCGGCGCTGTCTGATGACATCGCTTATAACAACCATGATATCGACGACGGGCTTCGGGCGGGGCTTTTTGACGAGGGCGAGCTGCGGCAAATTGATTTCGTCAATGACGTCTATGAAGGCGTTGAAGCGCTTCATCCTGGGATCGAGGGCTCGCGGCGCAAACATGAAGTGATCCGGCGGCTCATTGCCATGATGGTGGAAGATGCCATTGAGACAACAGTCCAGTCGATCGACGAGAGCGGGGCGACTTGCGTTGACGACATTCGCGCCCTCGATCACTCGGTTGCCGGGTTTTCACCGCAAATGAAGGAAAAGGATCGACTTCTGAAGGAATTCCTGTGGACGCATATGTATCGCCACAAGGAGGTTGTCCGCACAACCGATCACGCGAAAGGGGTCGTTAAAGACCTTTTTGAGCATCTGATGGAATGCCCGCACGAGTTGCCCGCCGAATGGCGTGACTACGGTGACATGGGCAATGAGGCCGCGCGGGCCCGCGTGATCAGCGATTATATTGCCGGGATGACAGATCGATTTGCCCTCAATCTTCATGCCGAGCTTTTTACATAACTTTCATTAAACTGCGGTTGTCTTCGTTTTTGCGATCTTTCATCTTTGGCATTGTGATTCGGTCGGTGTAAAAAAGAAGACGAATCACCCGAGAGGAGACGCTTGCAATCCATGTCTGTAGATAACCAGGACAGCCACGGTTATGGCCCAGCGCCGGACGATCCCGTGACCTTTGACGCAACTGAAGAAAATTATGGCCGGGGACGCCTGGTGCTTGTGCTCGCCATTGTTATGGCTGTCGCGGCGGTCGGGATTATCTTTGCGGTCTATGAACAGGGCGCCCGTTCGCGCAATGAACCTGTGACAATCACCGCCGAAAAGGGCCCTGAAAAAGTAGCTCCCGATGAGCCAGGCGGCGCCGTCATCGAGCATCAGGACAAATATGTCTACGATCAGATTTCCGGAACCGAGGAGCCTCAGGTCGAAGTTTTGATGCCGAAGGCGGAAGAACCGATGGATCTCTCGGGGCTGAGAACCGTGAATTCAAGCGATGCTGTGGTGGACAGCGCCAGCGAGATCCCTTCCTCTAAGGAGGAGACCTCACCCACGCCAGCGCCGACCCCTAAACCAAAGGTCGAGGAAACCGCAAAAGCCCAGGATTATGTAGGAGCGCTAATCGAGGAAACCAGCACGGGGCCAGATGAGAGCGCTGTTGCCAGCCAATCGGCGGCGTCTGGTGCCTATGTGGTGCAGGTAGGAGCCTATGATCAGTCGTCATTGGCCGCCACGGCCTGGGACAAGATGAGCCGCAAACACAGTGCCCTCCTGTCTCAGCTGCGACCAGATATCCAGGTTGCGGACCTCGGGGACAAAGGAACCTGGTACCGGCTACGGGTCGGCCCCTTTGCCGACAAGGCGAGCGCTGACCGGCTTTGCGCCAATCTCAAGGCCGCGGGGCAAGACTGCCTGGTTCGCAAACCCTAGCCTTGGCCCTGTCAGGAGACCTTCTTGTCCGTACGCGCTGTCATCTTTGGATTTGCCGGAACAAAGCTCACTGAAGATGAGAAGAACTTCTTTCAAGATGTTGATCCTTTTGGGTTTATCTTGTTTTTGCGCAACATTGAATCGCCGGATCAGCTGAGAGGCCTTACCGATGATCTCCGGATGCTTTCCGGTCGGGATGACACGCCCATCCTGATTGATCAGGAAGGGGGCCGGGTGGCCCGCATGCGCGAACCTCATTGGCGCAAGGCCCCGGCGGCTGGCGCCTTTGGCGCACTTTATGAAACCGACCCCGCGCGGGCTGAGGAGGCGGCCTACCTGAATTACCGGCTGATGGCGGAAGAACTTTGGCAAGCGGGTATCAATGTGGACTGTGTGCCAATGCTTGATGTGCGCACGCCGGACGCCAATGAAGCGGTGATCGGCGACCGGGCTTTCTCTGACGATCCGCAGATCGTTACAGCTCTGGGCAAAACAGCGGCGGATGCCATGCTTGCCGGGGGTGTTCTTCCGGTCATGAAACATATGCCTGGTCATGGCCGGGCAAGGGTCGACAGCCATTTTGATGTGCCTGTGGTGGAGGCACCTGTTGCGGATCTGGAGGCGATTGATTTTGCGCCGTTCAGGGCGCTCAATCATCTGCCGATGGGGATGACCGGGCATCTGGTTTATCCAGCGCTTGCGGATGGGGAGATTTCGACCCTGTCTGAGACGATCATCTGTGAGGTCATCCGCAGCTCGGCTCCTGGACGGATCGGCTTTGACGGCCTCTTGATGACCGATGATTTTTCCATGGGAGCCCTTTCAGGTGATTTCGCGGTTCGAACCCAAAAGGCGCTCGCAGCGGGCTGCGATGTGATTCTCCATTGCAACGGGGACCCGGAGGAAATGGCGGCGATCGCCAGCGAAATCCCTGAACTCGCCGGAAAATCCCTTGAAAGAGGCAAAAAAGCTCTGGATTACCTGTCTGCACCTGACGATTTTGACCCCGCTGATGCACGGAATCGGTTAAAAAGCCTTATGGCGGGGCCAATGACATGACAATGACTGACAACACACCTGAACCGGCGGAAGAAGCCGTCGCGGATACGAGCGAATTTGAGCTGGATGCGGAAAGCCTGATGGGCGGAAGCGGCGCTTCGTCCAAGGAAGCGCTCGTGGTCGATGTGGAGGGCTTTGAAGGGCCGCTGGACGTGCTTTTGGCCATGGCGCGGACGCAAAAGGTCGATATCACCAAGATTTCAATTTTGAAGCTTGCCGAACAGTATCTTGAGTTCGTCAATCAGGCGCGGACCATGAAATTGGAGCTCGCCGCTGACTATCTGGTCATGGCGGCCTGGCTGACCTATTTGAAATCGCGGCTTCTGCTACCTTCCGAGGAAGAGGAAGAGGGGCCTAGCGGGGAAGAACTCGCCGCGCGGCTGGCCTTCCAGCTTCAGAGACTGCAGGCCATGCGCAACGTTGCGGCGCGCCTGTTCGCGCGTGACCGGCTCGGGCGGGATTTCTTTTTCAGAGGTGCGCCGGAGGGCGTCCGGATTGTTCGCAAATCCGAGTATCACGCGACGCTCTATGAGCTTTTGAAGGCCTATTCAGACGAACGTGTGCGCACGATTGATGCGAATTATCACATTGAGCGCCCCCTGGTGCTGGCCATTGAGGATGCACGGCGGCGACTTGAAGCGGTTCTTGGCCGGATCCCGGACTGGAGTCGACTTGAAGATTTTCTGCCGACCGGCATTGCCTCTTACCGGCTTTTCAATGTGAACCCAGAGGAAGCGGCGGACGCAGAGTCGGATCTCGGCAAAAAAATGCGCATATCGGCGCGGGCAAGTACCTTTGTTGCGGGCCTTGAATTGGCACGTGACGGGGTGTTGGAGATCCGCCAATTGGAACCGTTTGCGCCAATCTATATTCGTAAGCGGGAAGATATCAGCGCTTGAGACGGGCGCCCTGAAGAGAGAGTAAACTGATGACCGAAGGCGGAAATGCAGCAGTGGCTTTGGAAGCTGACGTTGATGTGGAAGAGGCAGTCCTTGATGAAGAGGTCGCACAATCTGAGGCCGCAGAGGAAACCTTGGCCGACGATACGAACGACGTAGCCGAAGAGGTTGAAACCGCGCCTGAGCCTGAACCTTCAGAGCTTGAGAAGTTGAAGGCCTCCTATGTGCTGGATCTGGAGCATGTTCGGATGGCGGAAGCCTTGCTCTTTGCAGCCGCCGAGCCGCTTGACGAACGCACCCTTTCTGACCGCATGCCCGATGGGATTTATTTTCCGGCGGTGCTTGAACAACTCAAAAAGGATTACGCCAAACGAGGTGTGCAGCTTTTGCAAGTTGGGAATAAGTGGACCTTCCGCACGGCGCCCGATCTCAGTTACTTGATGGAGAAGGAACGGGTTGAGATGCGGCGCCTGTCGCGCGCGGGCATCGAGACACTGGCGATCATCGCCTATCACCAACCGGTTACCCGCGCCGAAATTGAAGAAATTCGCGGGGTGACGGTCTCCAAGGGCACTATTGACGTGCTCATGGAAATCGAGTGGGTGCGCATGCGGGGCCGCAAACGGGTCCCCGGTCGTCCGGTTCTTTATGGCACCACGGATGCCTTTCTAGAGCATTTTGGCCTTGAAACCGTTAAGGACCTGCCGGGCATGGACGAGCTTAAGGCAGCGGGCCTTCTCGACGCGCGACTGCCGCCGGGGTTCTCAGTTCCCATGCCTGATGACAGCCCGGACGAGATTGACGAGGACGACGAGGACGAAGATTCCGATCAATTGTTCTCCGGCGACCTTGCCGTGCCTTTCGAAGGGGAAGAAGACGAAACCTTCGAATAGAGGTTTTTGACGCAAGTCCTTGTTTTTGACATACTCTGGCGCGATGAAGCGGCGCGAATATTATCCGCTTGAGACCTTGGAGACCTTCGATGGGTATTAGTGTTTGGCAAATTCTGATTGTTCTTGTGTTGGTTGTTCTGCTGTTTGGCCGCGGCAAGATATCCGACCTGATGGGCGATGTGGCCAAAGGCATCACCAGCTTCCGCAAAGGATTGGCTGAAGGCAATGAAGAGACCAAGGACTCTTCCCAAACGATCGATAATGAGACGGGTGCGCCTGTAGACGACAAGGAAACGTGAGCGCCCCGGCCGTTCACATGAGGCGAACAGGCCGATGATCCCTGATATTGGCTGGAGTGAAATGTTGGTGATCGCCTCTTTGGCGATCATTGTCATTGGCCCCAAAGATCTACCGAAGGTTATGCGCACCCTTGGCCAGTGGATGGGCAAGGCGCGAGCCATGGCACGGGAGTTCCAAAAGAGTTTTGACGATATGGCTCGGGAAGCTGAACTGGACGATCTTCGGGCGCAGGTGGAAGCCTTGCGCAAAGCCGATCCTCTGCAGGCCGCCAAAAAAGCCCTTGACCCGGAAGATGAGCTCTCCGCGCTCGGCCACGACCTGGCCAAGACGGTTGAGGAGCCGGCTGAGGCACCTAAATCCCAGGACGAGGCCTCATGAGCCAGGATGATATTGAAGCGACCCAGGCACCGCTCCTGGATCATCTGATTGAGCTTCGCCAAAGGCTCATCTATTCCTTTGTCGCAATCCTGATTGCCTTCCTCATCTGCTTTTATTTTGCCGAGGATATTTTCAACATCCTTCTGGTCCCCTATCAGGAGGCGGTGGCGGCATTGACCCCTGAGGGGGCAAAACCTTCTCTGAGCCTGATTTACACGGCGCCTCATGAGTTTTTCTTTACCCAGATTAAGCTGGCGCTTTTTGGCGCTTTGTTTATCGCCTTCCCGGTGATTGCCGCGCAAATCTGGATGTTCGTGGCGCCGGGACTTTATACCAACGAGCGGCAGGCTTTTTTGCCCTTCCTCGCAGCTACACCGGTATTGTTCCTGAGCGGCGCGGCCCTGGTCTATTTTCTCGTCATGCCGATGGGCATGCAGTTTTTTCTGGGCTTTGAACAGGTTGGCGGAGAGGGCAAGGCGTCTATCCAGCTCGTCGCCAAGGTGAGCGAGTATCTCAGCCTAATTATGACGCTGATTTTCGCTTTCGGGCTTTGTTTTCAACTGCCGGTTTTGCTGACATTGCTCGGACGGGTCGGACTGGTTTCTTCTGCGGGCCTGAGGCGAAACCGCAAATATGCTATTGTCATCACCTTCGCAGTTGCGGCCATCCTGACCCCACCAGACCCGATCAGTCAGATCGGGCTCGGACTTCCAACGCTCCTGCTCTACGAACTTTCCATTTGGGCCGTTCAGGTGGTGGAGAGGCGCCGGGCAGAGGGGGAAGAGGCGGAGCGGCCCCAAACACCTGGAAAATCCACTTCCTGACCTTTTGGCCTATTGTGGAAGCAGGTAATCCCGCCTATACCTCAGCCCTGAAGAAACCCCTTAATTTCAAGAGGAAAACTCATGTTTGACATCAAGGAGATACGCGATAATCCGCAGGCCTTCGATGCGGCCCTTGCCAAGCGCGGCGTGGAGCCCAAATCGGACGCTTTGATCTCCCTTGACGAAAAGCGGCGGGCAATCATCTCCGAGACTCAGGAAGCCCAGACCGCCCGCAATAAAGCTTCTAAAAAGATCGGGAAAGCCAAAGCATCCGGGGACGAAGAGCTGGCCGCCCAAGTGATCGCTGAAGTGGGGGCCTTGAAGGCCAAGGTTCAGGAAGGCGAAGAAGCAGCCCGGCAGATTGACGCCGAACTTCATGAATTCATGTCCTGGATCCCCAATTTGCCACTCGATGATGTGCCGGTCGGCGCTGATGAAGAGGCCAATGAGGTGGTGCGCACCCATGGTCAGGCGCGCGAGCTTAATTTTGAGGCCAAGGAGCATTTCGACATTGGCGAGGGCCTCGGCCTCATGGACTTTGAAGCCGCCGCCAAGATGTCCGGCGCGCGTTTTGTGGTGTTAAAAAGTGCATTGGCGCGGCTGGAACGCGCGATTGCGAGTTTTATGCTCGACGTTCACACGAGTGATTTTGGGTATACAGAGGTTTCACCGCCGTTGTTGGTGCGCGATGATGCGATGTTCGGCACGGGGCAGTTGCCAAAGTTCCGCGACGATCAATTCAATGCAGGCCCGGATCACTGGTTGGTACCGACAGCAGAAGTGCCGCTGACCAATCTTGTCCGTGAGAGCATTTTGTCTGAGGAAGAGCTGCCGCTACGCTTCACAGCCTATACACCGTGTTTCCGTCTGGAGGCGGGGTCCGCGGGCCGAGACACCCGGGGCATGATCCGCATGCACCAATTCCCGAAAGTAGAACTTGTCAGCGTTACGCGGCCCGAAGACTCGCTGGAAGAACACGAGCGGATGACGTCTGCCGCCGAAGAAATTTTGAAACGTCTGGATTTGCACTACCGGGTCATGGTGCTGTCAACCGGCGACATGGGCTTCTCGGCACAACGGACTTACGATCTGGAAGTGTGGCTGCCGGGTCAAAATGCGTTCCGGGAAATCTCAAGTTGTTCGGTGTGCGGTTCGTTTCAAGCAAGACGTATGAATGCGCGCTATCGACCGGAAGGTGAGAAGAACACGCGCTTTGTGCATACGCTCAATGGCTCCGGCGTTGCCGTTGGCCGCGCCATGGTGGCAATTTTGGAAACCTATCAACAGGCGGACGGATCGGTGACAGTTCCCGATGTTTTGAAGCCCTATATGGGTGGGCTCGACAGTATTCAAGTGATGAGTAAATAGGACAGCGGATGAGTGACAAACCCTTGAAGATACTTCTGACGAATGACGATGGCATTCACGCGCCGGGGCTTGAAGTTCTGGAGGAGATTGCCTCGGAGCTGTCGGACGACATCTGGGTTGTTGCGCCGGACACGGAGCAAAGCGGGGCGTCTCACTCGTTGACGCTGCATCTACCTTTGCGGCTGCGTGAATTTGGCGAAAAGCGATTTTCAGTTCTGGGAACCCCCACAGATTGCGTCATGATGGGGGTCAAGCACATTGTTGAAAATTACGGTGATCGCCGTCCTTTTGATCTGGTTTTGTCGGGCGTTAATCGCGGGGGCAATATTGCGGACGATGTTACCTATTCGGGCACAGTGGCCGGTGCCATGGAAGGAACCGTTTTAGGTATTCCTTCCATTGCCCTTTCACAGTCCTATGCCTGGGAGGAAGAGCGCCCTTACATTCCCTGGGAATGCGCGCGCAAATTCGGAGCGCCGATCATTCGACATCTGCTTCGTCAAGGCTGGCCGGCCCATGTGCTGATGAATGTCAATTTTCCGGATTTCCGAGGCGGTGTTATGCCACAAGTGGAGATCACCCGCCAAGGGGCCCGTGATGAGTCCCTGACCCGGATCGAGCACCGACTTGATACACGCGGCGGTGATTATTTCTGGCTCGGGTTTGAAAAAATAAGATCAGATCCGCCGACAGGAACAGATCTTCGCGCCATCTACGACGGACGTATTTCGATTACGCCTTTGCATCTAAATCTTACGGAACAATCGACGCTTACAGATCTGCAGTCCAGCCTTGCTGATCTACACCTTGAAGATGTCAACTGATGTCCAGACAAGAGGAAGTTATTTCTTTGCTGATGGCCTTGCGCCGCCAAGGAATTTCTGACGCCCGCGTTTTATCAGCTCTGGAGACAGTTCCGCGCGAAAGATTTGTGCCGCGTTCCTATCAAGAGCAGGCCTATGAGGATGTGGCCCTGCCAATTGCTTGCGGGCAAACCATCTCCCAACCATTTGTCGTCGCCTATATGACGGAAAAGCTAAAAGTCGGTATGCGCCACCGGGTCCTTGAGGTCGGAACTGGTTCGGGCTACCAGGCGGCGGTGTTGAGCCGTCTGTGTCGACGGGTTTATTCTCTGGAACGCTATCGCACCTTGATGGTGGCGGCCGAAGAGTTATTCCGGGATCTGGATTATCACAATATTACCTGCATGTTGGCAGACGGCACCAAGGGCTGGGAGGCCCAAGCCCCCTTTGACCGGATTGTCGTGACGGCGGCGGGGCCTGAGGTGCCGCCCGACCTGATGGCCAATCTATCGGATGAGGGCGGGATTTTAATCGCTCCCATAGGCGAATCGTCGGAAAATCAAAAGTTAATGCGATACACCAAGACACATGGGGATGTGGTCGAGGAAGAGCTTTTGCCGGTGCGGTTTGTGCATTTGGTGCACGGGGTGGCGCGGGAGCTTTAAAATTGCCGCAATTGGCTGGCAGCATCGCCTGGGAATGCCGAGCATTCCCGATTATGGCAATTGATATGCGAGGGGCGGGATGCGCGTTGAGACACTAAGCAAGACCGGTTTTTTGATCCTGATCTTTGGGGCCATGCTGACGAGCTGTGCCGGTGTGGGGGGCGGCTATAGCGGTTCGTCTGGCCCTTATGAAGATTCCATGTATTACCCCAATGTGGCCATGGGGCGGAATATCCAGCTTGCTGATGCGGGTGCCGGTGCCGATGAAAGGGACCAGGACCGGGTGGTGGTTAGAAAAGGTGACACGCTCTATTCCATTGCACGGGCCCACAATGTTGATGTTCAGACTTTGATCGATTTGAACGGTCTGGCTGCGCCTTACCATTTGCGTGAGGGGCAGACGCTGCGCATACCGGTCGTGCGTTCTCATGTGGTTGAACACGGTGAGACCATCTACTCGATCTCCAAATCCTACAATGTGGACATGGCCTCATTAGCCCTGATGAACAACATTGAGCCGCCTTACACGATCTCGGTCGGGCAGGAGCTCAGGCTTCCAGGCACTGAAGCGGGCACAGTTGGTTGGGACTCGCAAATGGCGGGCGCCCCGTCCCTTGACGAAGGAGACATGATTATCGCCGATCCGGATCGTTATAAAGCACAGATCGGCACGGCCGATGAGGCCTACAATACAGGACCGGATAACGGTCGGTTTTTACGGCCCGTTTCAGGTCGCCTGATTTCCACCTTCGGTAAAAAAAATGGCGGGCAGCAAAATGACGGGATCAATGTGGCGGCTCCGGAAGGCGCTCCGATTTTTGCCGCCGACGATGGCGTTGTGACCTATACCGGCAACGAGCTTAGAGGCTATGGCAATCTTATTTTGATTAAACATGCTGACGGCTGGGTGAGCGCTTATGCGCATATTCAGCGGTTTCGCGTGGCACGGGGTGATCAAATCCGGCGCGGGCAACACATAGCCGATGTTGGACAGACAGGGAACGTGACGTCACCGCAGCTTCACTTTGAACTGCGTGACGGGGTGAACCCGGTAAACCCGGTTCATTATCTGAGTACGCGCTAAAGGGGCTGTCCCAATCTGCCGGCGAGGTCCTGAATGTATTGCCAGGCCACACGGCCCGACCGAGCGCCGCGTGTAGTGGCCCATTCGAGCGCTTCTTTCTCGACATCTATGATTTGAGGCGCCAGTTGATAATGGGCAACATAGCCTCTGATCATGTCCAGATATTCGCTCTGGGTGCATTTGTGAAATCCGAGCCAGAGCCCGAAGCGATCCGAGAGAGATACTTTTTCCTCAACGGACTCCGATGGATTGATCGCGGTTGAGCGCTCGTTCTCCATCATGTCGCGGGGCATGAGGTGGCGGCGGTTTGAGGTGGCATAAAAAAGCACATTGGACGGGCGACCTTCAATCCCGCCTTCAAGAACAGCTTTCAGAGATTTGTAGCTCGTATCGTCGCCGTCGAAGGAGAGGTCGTCGCAGAAAATCAGGCACGGAAAGGGATGGTCCCTGAGGTACTTCATGAGCCGGGGCAAGGTCTCAATATCTTCGCGGTGGATCTCGATCAGTTTAAGGGGGCTTTCCTTGGCAATCTCATGATGCACCGCCTTGACCAGGGAGCTCTTTCCCATACCCCTGGCGCCCCAAAGAAGCGCATTGTTGGCGGGAAGGCCCGTGGCAAATTGACGGGTATTGGCCAAAAGCGTATCGCGTTGTCGGGGAAGGCCCAAAAGGATCTCCAGGGGCACCCGATTTACCTCCGGGACAGGCTCCAGGCGATTCTCGTGTGGCTGCCAGGAAAAGGCCTCCGCGGAATTCAGATCGGCCTTAAGCGCGGGGTTCGGGCTGAGGCGCGATAACGCCTCAGAGATCTGCCCTAAGACCCCTAAAAGCGGGTGTTTTTCCGAATTTGACATAAGATCGCCTTTTATTTGCCGCCCCACCTACCACGGGCATTTGCATTCGTGCAACGGATCGTTATATTCCGCGCAAATTATTGTATTTTTGGCCCCGGGGACCTTGATTCTGAGGGGTCCTGAGGCCATCTCAGTGGCCTTAAGCAAATTCAGGGAGCCCGTTTCATGTACATGTCATTGACCATTGCCCAGGCAACTGGCGGCAGCCAGCCCGGCGGCTTGCTCAGCATTTTGCCGTTTGTTCTGATTTTTGTTGTTTTCTATTTCCTTTTGATCCGCCCGCAGCAAAAGCGCGCGCAACAACATCAGGACATGGTCAAGGCTGTACGACGCGGCGATGTGGTTGTTACCGGCGGTGGTCTTGTGGGCAAGGTCACGAAGGTTGTTGATGACAATGAAGTGGTTATTGAACTGGCCGAAGGGGTGCGTGTTCGCGCTGTGAAGACAACTCTCAGCGATGTTCGCTCCAAGACAGAACCGGCAGATGCCAAAGCGTCAGCAAAAGCCGACACTAAAGAAGACAAGGCCGACAAGCCGGAATAATTACTGGGCTTTTTCTTGAAGCCGCAAAAAGGAACGCAGCCTATGCTTCAGTTCTCTCGCGCCAAAGTGATCGTTATCCTGGGAGCCGTTTTTATCGGCCTTCTGTTTGCGGCGCCCAATGTTATGCCCGCGTCCATGCGGGCGTCCCTGCCGGGGATCATTCCTTCAAAAACCGTCAATCTTGGGCTTGATCTGCAAGGGGGTGCCCATGTGTTGCTCGAGGTTCAAACCCCAGTTGTTGTGAAAGAACGGCTCGAGGACGTGAAGGTCGAAGTTCGTCAGGCGCTCTTTAACCGGGACGCAGGCATTCGCATTCAGCATGGCGCCAAAGTGCGCAGCACGCCGGAAGGTGATGAACTTTCTGTTGTGATCACCAATGTAGATGAAGTCGCGCAGGCGATGACATTGCTCAAGCCTCTTTCGCGGCCCGTTGACAGCGGGGGCGGCTTTGGCGGATTGCAAAATGACTTGGATATTACCAGCCGTGGCACACAGGAAATCGTCCTTAAGTTATCAGAGCCCGGCTATCGGGCCCTGGAAGAAGATGCCGTCTCCCAGGTGATCGAGACGGTTCGCAACCGGATTGACGAACTTGGCACGCGGGAGCCCACCATTCAAAGGCAAGGGGATAACCGGATCATCGTTCAAGTGCCGGGGGCTGAAAACACGCAGCAAGTTAAAGACATTGTTTCGCAAACGGCCAAGCTCACCCTTCGTGCGGTTTATTCCGACAATATGGCGACCATTCAGGAGGCACAGCAAGGGCGGACCTTCCGGGATGCGGAGCTTCTGCCAACAGACGATCCGCGCGAGCCCTTTTTGCTGATTGAATCGCGCGCCACGATCAAAGGGGAGATGCTCACCGGTGCAAACCCCGCTTTTGATCAGCAGACCAACCTGCCTGTGGTGAGCTTTAAACTGAATACGTCAGGTGCGCGGATCTTTGCGCGCTATACCACCGAGAATGTCGGTAAGCGCTTTGCCATTGTTCTTGACGATCGGGTGATCAGTGCCCCCCGTATTCAAGGGCCCATTCCGAGCGGTAATGCCCAAATTAGCGGGAATTTTACGGTCGAAAGCGCCAAGAACCTCTCCATCGTCTTGCGTGCCGGTGCGCTTAGGGCGCCGGTTAAGGTTGTCGAGGAGCGCTCGGTCGGACCTGAAATGGGCGCGGATTCCGTTGAGGCGGGCGAGTTTGCCGCGGTCTTTGGTCTTGTCGCCGTCATCCTCTTTATCGTTTTGGCTTATGGACGCTTTGGTCTCTACGCCAATGTGGCGTTGATTGCCAACCTGGTCTTGATCCTCGGTGTCCTCTCCATGCTGCAAGCGACGTTGACGCTGCCCGGGATTGCCGGGATCGTTCTGACCATCGGGATGGCGGTGGATGCCAATGTGCTGATCTTTGAGCGTATGCGTGAGGAGATCGCCGCTGGCAAAACGCCGATTAACGCGGTTGAGACCGGTTACAGCAAAGCTTGGTCAGCGATTTGGGACGCCAATGTGACCACCTTCATCGCTGCCGCGATTTTGTTCATGGTGGGAACCGGACCTGTCAAGGGGTTCGCAGTCACTCTCGCGATTGGGATTTTCACCTCGGTCTTTACGGCTTTCGTTTTGACGCGGCTCATTGTCGCGACCTGGCTCAAGCGCGCCAAGCCAACGCAGTTGCCCATCTAAAGGAGCTGGACACATGAAACTCATCAGGCTGGTTCCCGGCAAAACATCCTTCGACTTTGTACAATGGCGCAAACTGGCTTTCATCGTCAGCCTTAGCGCGGTGGTCGCTTCCGCCGGGCTGTTTTTTACCCAGGACCTTAACTACGGTATCGACTTCAAGGGCGGCACATCGGTGGTTGTTCAAACCGAAGGCCCCGCCGATCTTGGCGCGATCCGTGCCATAGTTGATGAATTGGGGCTGGGCGATGTTCAGGTCCAAGGGTATGGCAAGGAAGACGAGGTTTTTATTCGCGTTGAGCAGCAGGTCGATCAACCGCAGGCCCAAGGCGGTGTCGTTGAAGGTGAAGATCTACAGCCGGCTGTTTCCGATACCATCATTGCGGCTTTGGAGGCGAATTATCCGGGCGGGGTGACCCTTCGATCGGTCGAAATGGTGGGCCCCAAGGTTTCCGGCGAGCTCATTATGTCGGGTCTTTATGCTGTCCTTGGCGCCGTTGCCTTGATGCTTGTTTATATCTGGTGGAAATTTGACAGACAGTTTTCCATCGGTGCGGTCGCGGCTCTCGTGCATGACGTTATTTTGACGGTCGGCATGTTTTCGCTGACTCAGATCGAATTCAACCTCTCCATTATTGCAGCCATTCTGACTATTGTCGGCTATTCGATGAATGACACGGTGGTGGTCTATGACCGGGTGCGGGAGAACCTGCGCAAATACAAGAAGATGGATCTGGGCGAACTGCTTAATCTTTCGATTAACGAAACCCTGTCGCGCACGACCATGACCTCCTTTACCACCTTGCTGGCGCTGTTTTCGCTCTTCATTTTGGGTGGCGCGGTCATCAAAGGCTTCACATTTGCTATGATCTGGGGAATCTTTGTCGGGACCTATTCGTCGATTTTCGTGGCAGCACCGATCCTGATGATCACAGGTGTGAACCGGGAGTGGACGGAAAGTGGTGTCGGCTCGAAAGAGGACGCCTGAGCCCCTTGGAAATCAATGAACCCAATTTTGGAACCCGCCAGCCTATAGATGCCTATGGGGATGGCGGGTTTCGTTTGGGCGGTGAGTTCATTAAGGGATCGCTGCTTTTGTTACCTGAAGGCCATCTGTCCCTCGCGGCTGATCGGCTTGATATCGTAACCGCTGATGATCTTTCTCCAGTTATTGGGCAAAGGGATCAACTCGATTTCTTGTTGGTGGGCTGCGGGGCGGACATTCAAGCTTTGCCCCAAGCGCTCCGCACGCTCGGTGAGGCACATAATCTCCCCATTGATTTTATGGATACCGGCGCGGCCTGCCGGACCTATAACGTTCTTTTGGGGGAGGGGCGACGGTTTGCCGCCGTGTTGATCGCTGTCACGTAGAAGTTTTCCATAAACAAAAGCCCCTTGTGCGCCCTTCGTTTCCTTTGCAAATGTGTTATCGTTTGAGAATCATTTTCAGAAATGGAGGAGCCCAATGGCTGCCATTCTTACTAATCTTCGCAATACGGTAATCGCCGGGACGGTGCTTGCTGTCATTCTATTTCTTTATTTCCTGAGCGTCGGCGGCGCTCTCGACAAGGCCTTCTGGGCGTTCTTTTTCCGCTGGCTGCATGTGCTTTCCGGTGTGATGTGGATTGGCCTGCTTTGGTATTTCAATTTTGTCCAGATCCCGAACATGGGCAATATCCCCGACGAACAAAAGCCCGCCATCAGCAAGGTGATTGCACCGGCAGCTCTGTTCTGGTTCCGCTGGGGCGCCATGGGCACCATTGTGACAGGCCTCATCCTGGCCACGCTGAATGGCTATGTGGTTGAAGCTCTGACCATTGGCCTGATGGACGGTGTTGCCAAGCACACCATGATCGGCATTGGCATGTGGTTTGGGACCATTATGTGGTTCAACGTTTGGTTTGTGATTTGGCCAAACCAACAAATTGCTCTGGGCATGAAGGAAGCCGATGCGGACGCAAAAGCTGCCGCGGGCCGGACAGCAATGTTGTTCTCGCGGACGAACACGCTTTTGTCGATCCCGATGCTCTTTGCCATGGTTTCGGCCCAGAACCTGTTCTAAGTCTTAGAACCTGATTTTTGAGGTAGGGCTGTCTCTCGATTGAGAGGCGGCCCTTTCTCTGTTATGGGTGCGGGCAATGGATCTCACCGAAGCATATGCGGCTTGCGCAGCCTTGGTTCAAAGCGCGGACGAGGATCGCTATCTTGCGGCTCTCCTGGCCGACGCGCCCACGCGCGATCACTTAATGGCGCTTTATGCCTTTAACCTTGAACTCGCCAAAATTCCGCTATTGGTCAGCGAACCGATGCTGGGCGAAATTCGTCTGCAGTGGTGGCGCGAAGTGCTGGATCAGATCTTTTCCGGTCAGGAGGTGCGCAATCACGACGTAGCGCGAGCGCTTGCGGATACCGTTAAGAGTTGCGCTCTTACGCGAGAGAATTTCGATCGTTTATCCAAAGCGCGTGGTGTTGAATTCTATGAGGAGCCGTTTTCGGGAGACCTTGGCGAAGAGGCTTATTGGCAGGAAAGCGAAGGTGCTCTTTTGGAACTTGCGCTGGCGATCCTGGGCGAAAGCGGGAGCAAAAGTCTGGCGGATCGGGCCGTACATTGGGGCCGAGCGGTGGCTCGGGCTAAGGCGGAGGAGGGACACCCCTTCGCAAAAAGACTGAAAACTGAGCCGCACGCCATGACGCCGGTGCGGTTTTCAGCGGGGGCAGCCCCTGCGGTTTTGCATTTTGCTTTGACGGATCTTTATGCGACGGGCAAGCGCCCGAGCGGCTTAAAACGCCGCTGGCGCCTCCTCAAGGCTAATCTCACCGGTCGCCTCTAGCCAGGGACCAAGGTCCTCAAAGGCGCGCGCTGTAATTGCCCGCTTCTTGGCGCGGGTGCGCTCTTTGCCACGCAGACGTTTGCCGTCTTCTGTTTTGGGCGCGGTCATTTCCGGGAAGAGCCCAAAATTGACATTCATTGGCTGGAAGGTCTTGGCATCGGCTCCGCCGGTAATATGGCTGAGGAGGGCGCCAAAGGCTGTGGTCTCAGGCGGCGTCACCAGCTCTTTGCCGAGCGCCTCCGCAGCGGCGAAGCGACCAGTTAACAGCCCCATGGCAGCGCTTTCCACATAGCCTTCAACACCAGTGATCTGGCCTGCAAAGCGCAGGCGTGGGTCCGCTTTAAGACGCATGGTGCCATCCAAAAGACGCGGCGAATTGAGGAAAGTATTACGATGCAGCCCACCAAGCCTTGCAAACTCTGCGTTCTCGAGGCCGGGCAGTGTTCGGAAGAGCTCGGCTTGTGCGCCATACTTCAATTTGGTTTGAAATCCGACCATGTTGTAGAGGGTGCCGATGGCATTGTCCTGGCGCAGCTGAACCACCGCATAGGGTTTGACATCCGGGTTGTGCGGATTTGTGAGACCCACAGGCTTCATGGGTCCATGACGGAGCGTTTCCGTTCCGCGTTCCGCCATCACCTCTATCGGTAAGCAGCCATCGAAGTAGGGTGTGTCTTTTTCCCAATCGCGGAACTCGGTTTTATCGCCATTTATGAGGCCTTGGACAAAGGCATCGTATTGCGCCTTGTCGAGGGGCAGATTGATATAATCCTTGCCATCCCCACCAGGGCCCACTTTGTCGTAGCGGGATTGGAACCAGGCAAGGTCGAAGTTGATACTTTCTTTGTAGATGATCGGCGCAATGGCATCAAAGAAAGCGAGGGAGGTCTCGCCTGTCAGGGCCAGGATCGCGGCGCCGAGATCAGGCGAGGTCAAGGGGCCCGTCGCAATGATGACATTGCCCCAGTCTGCCGGCGGAAGGCCTGTGATTTCTTCACGTTCTATCGTCACCAGCGGGTGGTTTTCGAGCATGGTCTGGACGGCCTTTGAAAAGCCAATCCGATCGACCGCAAGCGCGCCGCCCGCGGGCACCTGATTTTTGTCCGCCGCCGCCATGATGATGGAATTTGCCCGGCGCATTTCCTGGTGCAACAAACCGACCGCATTGTTTTCGGCGTCATCGGAGCGGAAGGAGTTGGAGCAGACCAGTTCGGCCAGGCCGTCGGTCTCGTGGGCATCGGTCTTTCTGACCGGGCGCATCTCATGCAAAACCACCGGTACGCCTTTAGAGGCAACCTGCCAGGCGGCTTCAGAACCGGCGAGACCGCCGCCGATGATATGAACGGGTTTATTTGTCATAAGAGGGTCATATACCTAAGTCGGCAGAAATTGTCATTGGCTTGTCCAGTAATAGACAAGATTGGAAAAGGGCTATTTGGTCTTCCGCGCGGTTTTCTTCTTGGCCTTTTTTGCGGCAACCCGTTTTGGCGCTGATTTCGCAGCGTTTTTGGCTGGCTTCTTTTTCGCGGCAGGTTTGGCCCTGGCGGGGGCGCGAGAGGATTTTGCCAGCACATCTTTGAGGTGATGCCCGGTGTAGGAAGCCTTGACCTTGACCACATCTTCGGGCGTCCCGGCTGCCACGATCTGACCCCCGCCATCACCGCCTTCCGGACCCAGATCAATAATCCAGTCTGCCGTCTTGATGACTTCCAGATTGTGCTCAATGACGACAACTGTGTTACCGGTCTCGACGAGTTCGTGCAGAACCTCCAAAAGTTTGCGGACATCTTCAAAATGCAAACCGGTCGTGGGCTCGTCCAGGATGTAGAGCGTGCGTCCGGTGGCACGTTTGGAAAGCTCTTTGGACAGCTTGACCCGCTGGGCTTCACCGCCGGAGAGGGTCGTCGCCTGTTGACCCACCTTGATGTAGCCGAGCCCCACGCGTTTAAGGGTGTCGAGTTTTTCGCGAACCACCGGGACGGCCTTAAAGAACTCCGCGCCATCTTCGACGGTCATGTCGAGCACATCGGCGATCGACTTGTCCTTGAATTTGACTTCCAGAGTTTCGCGATTGTAGCGCTGGCCGTGACACTCATCGCATTGCACATAAACGTCCGGCAAAAAGTGCATTTCAATCTTGATAACGCCGTCGCCCTGGCAGGCTTCGCAGCGGCCGCCTTTGACATTGAAGGAAAAACGGCCGGGCTTATAGCCGCGCGCCTTGGCTTCCGGCAATCCGGCAAACCACTCACGGATCGGCGTAAAGGCCCCGGTATAGGTCGCCGGGTTCGAGCGCGGTGTGCGGCCAATGGGAGACTGATCAATGTCGATGACCTTGTCGAGATGCTCCAGGCCGTCAATGGCATCGTGGTCGCCCGGATGATGGCGACCGCCGTTCAGGCGCCGCGCCACAGCCTTGTAAAGTGTTTCGATGACCAGCGTGCTTTTCCCTCCGCCAGAAACCCCCGTAACGCAGGTAAAGACCCCAAGTGGGACATGGGCCGT
The DNA here is from genome assembly GCA_006226305.1 of Alphaproteobacteria bacterium. GTDB lineage: Bacteria > Pseudomonadota > Alphaproteobacteria > M2410 > M2410 > M2410. The sequence goes on from SBHG01000020.1 coordinate 27,177, forward strand.
CAGATCCTGAAGATTGTTTTCCCGGGCGCCAATCACCGAAAGCTGGCGCTTGGGATTAATGGGGCGGCGCTCGGCTGGTAAAGGTACCTGCTTCATGCCGGTCAGATATTGACCGGTCAGGCTCTTGGCGCTCGACATGATCTTTTTCGGCGTGCCCTGCGCCACGATCTCACCGCCATGGACGCCGGCTCCCGGGCCTAGATCGACAACATGATCGGCGGTCAGAATGGCTTCTTCATCATGCTCAACCACGATCACCGTGTTACCCAGGTCACGCAGATTGACGAGCGTTTCAAGCAGACGCGTATTGTCACGCTGATGGAGCCCAATGGAGGGCTCATCGAGGACGTAGAGAACGCCGGTCAGTCCGGAGCCAATCTGGGAGGCAAGGCGGATGCGCTGACTTTCCCCACCGGACAAGGAGCCTGAATTTCGCGACAGATTGAGATAGTCGAGCCCGACATTGTTGAGGAACTTTAAACGGTCGCGAATTTCTTTCAAGATTCGGGCGGCGATTTCCTTCTGCGTTTTAGTGAGGGTTCCTTCCACACTGGAGAACCACTCGTGGGCGGCCTTGATGGAAAAGCGTGCCACTTCGGAAATATGCAAGCCATCGATTTTGACGGCGAGCGCTTCAGGTTTCAGGCGATTGCCCTCGCAAACTTCGCAAGGCGTGATGCCTTGAAAGCGTTCCAGCTCTTCGCGCACCCAGGCAGAATCGGTTTCGCGCCAACGCCGCTCGATATTGTTGACCACGCCTTCGAAAGGCTTTTTGGTTTCGTAGCGCCGCACGCCATCGTCATAAACAAATTTTATTTCCTTGCTGCCAGAGCCGAAAAGGATGACGTTTTTGGCGTCTTCTGAAAGCTGGTCCCAAGGTTTGGCGGTTGAAAACTTATAGGCCTTGGCGACTGCTTCCAGAGTTTGAAGGTAATAGGGCGAGCTCGATTTGGCCCAGGGAGCCAGAGCACCATCCGCAATGGACAGACTTTCGTCGGGCACCACCAGCATGGGGTCAAAATAATTCTGGGTTCCCAGACCATCGCAAGACGGGCAAGCCCCAAAGGGATTGTTAAAAGAAAACAGGCGGGGTTCAATTTCCTCGATGGTGAAGCCGGAAACCGGGCAGGCGAATTTTGAGGAGAAGATGACCCGCTTTGGTGCTCCATCAGCCTCTGTCTCATCGGCCATTTCAGCGAAGGCAATACCATCGGCAAGCTGTAAGGCAATTTCGAGGGAGTCAGCTATGCGATTTCCCAGATCATTTCGGACCACAAGCCGATCCACCACCACGTCGATGTCATGTTTGACTTTCTTGTTGAGGGCGGGAACGTCTTCAATGGCGTAAAACTCGCCGTCTACTTTGACACGCTGAAAGCCGCGCTTCATCAACTCGGCAAATTCTTTGCGATATTCGCCCTTACGGCCGCGCACAATGGGCGCCAGTAGAAAAAGCCGTGTGCCGTCGGGAAGCTCAAGCAAGCGGTCCACCATCTGGCTGACGGTCTGGCTTTCAATCGGCAGGCCGGTGGCGGGAGAGTAGGGCACGCCGACGCGGGCAAACAGCAGCCGCATGTAGTCATAAATTTCCGTCACCGTACCCACGGTCGAGCGAGGATTGCGTGACGTGGTCTTCTGCTCAATTGAAATCGCTGGGCTCAGGCCCTCGATATGCTCCACATCAGGCTTTTGCATGAGCTCCAGGAACTGGCGGGCATAGGCCGACAGGCTCTCCACATAGCGGCGCTGACCCTCGGCGTAGATCGTGTCAAAAGCCAAGGAAGACTTTCCCGAGCCCGACAGGCCCGTCATGACGATCAGTTTGTCGCGGGGGAGCTCCAGGTCCACATTTTTGAGATTGTGTTCCTTGGCGCCGCGAATGGAGATTTGCTTGAGCATCTGGGTGGATTGGCCTTACGTGAAACTTTTGACTTTACGACTCGGTTGAGTATAGAACATAATAAGAACATTCATAGTGCCGGTGGGCGATTTTTAGTGATCCATTGGCGCAAATGCCAGTGGAAATTGCGATGGTCATTGGTTAGGGTCCGACGATTATTAATTCTGAGTCCCAGCCGGGATGACCTTACTTGAGAGATTAGATAGAGAAAAATTATGGCAGGCAGCGTGAACAAAGTCATTCTTGTTGGAAATCTGGGCGCAGATCCGGAAGTTCGTCACACCCAGGACGGTCGGCCGATCGTCAATCTGCGGCTCGCGACCTCTGAGAGCTGGCGCGACCGCTCCACAGGCGAGCGCAAGGAGCGGACCGAGTGGCACCGGGTGGTGATTTTCTCAGAGGGTCTGGCCAAGATTGCCGAGCAATACCTTCGCAAGGGGTCCAAGGTCTATATTGAGGGTCAATTGCAGACCCGCAAATGGCAGGATCAGAGCGGCCAGGATCGTTATTCAACCGAGGTTGTGCTGTCCGGATTTAACGGTACCCTGACGATGCTCGACAGCCGTTCTGGCGGTTCTGGCGGGGATATGGGCTATAGCGACAACAGTCCGTCGGGCGGGTCGGATTTCTCTTCACCAGACCTTGATGACGAGATCCCGTTTTAGGACGTAATTTCAATCCCTTAGGGGCAATATTTAAGAGCGGCTTTTGGGTCCGATTCGGGCCTGAAAATCGCTCTTTTTAATTGGTCTTAAGAGGCTGAAAATGCTAGAAAAATAGCCAGATTTTCTATCAACGAGTCGCGCGTTATTGGAAGGTTTTCAACCTTGTTTCTGGCGGCGAAAATAACCCCCAAAAGTACCCTTGGCAGACGACAGCAACACACCGACTGAGATCCCTGGCGAACCGCCTCAAGGCTCAGGCGCGGACATCCAGCCCATTTCTATTGAAGACGAAATGGAGGCCTCCTATCTCGATTATGCCATGAGCGTAATCGTGTCGCGGGCCCTGCCGGATATTCGCGACGGGTTAAAGCCGGTTCACCGGCGCATCCTCTATTCCATGCACGAGAACGGCTACGACTGGAACAAGCCCTATCGTAAGTCTGCGCGTGTTGTCGGGGATGTGATTGGTAAATACCACCCCCACGGCGACCAATCGATCTATGACGCTTTGGTGCGGATGGCGCAGGATTTTTCCATGCGCCTGCCGCTTTTGGACAGCCAGGGCAATTTCGGCTCCATCGACGGTGACCCACCGGCCGCCATGCGGTACACGGAAGTTCGCATGGGTAAGCCCGCCCATGCGCTTCTGGAAGATCTCGATAAAGATACAGTCGATTTCCAGAATAACTACGATGATAGCGAACAGGAACCCAAGGTTCTGCCCTCGCGCATCCCTAATTTGCTGGTCAATGGCGCCGGTGGGATTGCGGTTGGCATGGCCACTAATGTGCCGCCTCACAATCTGGGCGAAGTGATTGATGGGTGTCTGGCCTATATCAAGGACCCAGAGGTTTCGATCGAAACTCTGATGGATCTTATTCCGGGTCCGGATTTCCCAACCGGCGGGCTTATTCTGGGTCACACCGGATGCCGATTGGCGGCCCACAAAGGCCGCGGCTCGATCATCATGAGGGCGCGGGTATCAACCGAAGAAATCCGCAAGGACCGAATGGCGCTGGTCGTCTCGGAGATCCCGTTCCAGGTTAACAAGACAACCCTGATTGAAAAGATCGCCGAACTGGTGCGCGACAAACGGGTTGAGGGCATTTCTGACCTGCGCGATGAAAGCGACCGCGAAGGCATGCGCATCGTCATTGAGCTTAAGCGCGACGCGGTACCGGATGTGGTGCTCAATCAGCTCTATCGCTATTCGCAGCTGCAAACGAGCTTTGGCGCCAATATGCTGGCGCTCAACGGCGGGCGGCCTGAGCATTTTAATCTCTATGATTATATCTCGGCCTTTATCCGGTTCCGCGGAGAGGTCATTACCCGCCGGACCAAGTTTGAACTTGGCAAAGCACGGGACCGGGCGCATGTGCTGGTCGGGTTGGCGATTGCGGTTGCCAATATCGATGAAGTTATTCACCTCATTCGCACGGCGCCCAACCCTGCGGCGGCGCGCGAACAACTGATGGCTCGGGAATGGCCGGCCTCAGACGTTGAGCCACTGGTGCGTCTCATCGCGGACCCGCGCCACATTCTCAAAGAAGACGGCACGATCCGCCTTTCGGAAGAACAGGCAAGGGCAATTTTGGATTTGCGGCTCCAGCGCCTGACGGCCTTGGGACGCGACGAAATTGGCGACGAGCTAACCGAGCTTGGCAAAAAGATCGAAGACTATCTGGATATTCTTGCCAGTCGGGCGCGGGTCTTTGCCATTATCGAGGAAGAACTCATCGCCGTTCGTGAGGAGTTCGCGACACCGCGCCGAACAGAGATCGTTGATGCCGAAGGCGAGATGGATGACGAGGATCTGATCCAGCGCGAAGACATGGTCGTGACCGTAAGTCATTCGGGTTACATCAAGCGGGTGCCGCTGGACACTTATCGTCTCCAAAAACGCGGCGGCAAAGGCCGCACGGGCATGTCCACCAAAGAAGAGGACTTCGTTTCTCGTCTTTTCGTGGCCAATACCCATACCGCCATCTTGTTCTTCTCTTCAACGGGGATGGTTTACAAACTGAAGGTCTGGCGTTTGCCGGTCTCCTCGCCGCAAGGGCGGGGCAAGGCCCTAATTAATCTCCTGCCGCTGGCGCAGGGCGAGCAGATCACAACAATCATGCCCTTGCCGGATTCAGAGGCGGATCTTGATAATCTCTTTGTCATGTTTGCGACCTC
>SBHG01000096.1 GCA_006226305.1 Alphaproteobacteria bacterium
CTCATGAAGGGCGCTTTGTCACCGACCGTATCATGTTCGCGCCGGAGGTCGGCGATCCGGACTTGCAGATCTGGTGGCGCTCCACCTCTGAGCCCACCCTGCCGACCAGTGAAGACGACCCGATCCTGCACATGGCCGATCTCGCCTATTGCTCGGACCGCATGTATATGGATGCCACCTTGATCCCGCACGGGGTTAGCCTGATGACGCCTGAGATCCTCAGCGTTTCCATCTGCCACACCATCTGGTTCCACGAACCGGTGGACATGCATCAATGGCATTTGTTTTCTGGTCATTCTTCCTGGGCCGCTCATGGCCGGGGCCATGTAAACGGCGATGTCTACCGCGAGGATGGCCTTCGCGTTGCCACCCTCGCGCAGGAATGCCTGATCCGGAAAATATAACCTCCCTCTCTTTCCATAAGATTTAACCCTCTTGGTACTGAGATACCTTGGGGGGTAATCTGACTGCCTCCGGTTCAGGATGAACCCTTATCGAGAGAGAGGAGCTTTCGGGATGAACAAATTACTGGCAGAGGCCTTCGGCACATGCACGTTGGTCTTTTTAGGCTGCGGCTCTGCTGTGCTGGCAGGCGGGCAGGTGGGGCAATTGGGCATTGCCTTTGCTTTTGGTCTGGCGATTGTCGCCATGGCCTATGGCATCGGTCGGGTTTCCGGTTGTCATGTAAATCCGGCCGTCAGCTTTGGCGCCTTTATCGCAGGACGCATGAGTGCCGCTGACATGGTCAAATACTGGATCGCCCAAATCGTTGGCGCCGTTATTGGGGCGGGCGTGCTCTTGCTGATTGCATCCGGTCAGGCAGGTTATGATCTTGCGGCCAATGGCCTCGGCCAAAATGGCTGGGGACCTGGCTATCTGGGGGAATATACGCTTCTCTCTGCATTCATCTTTGAAGTCGTCGCCACGACCCTCTTTCTTGTCGTCATTCTTGGCGTGACATCAGAGGGAGAACCCGCCGGGTTTGCTGGCCTTGCCATCGGTCTCACCCTGGCGGTCATTCACATTGTCGGCATTCAGGTTACCGGTGTGTCGGTCAATCCGGCACGTAGTTTTGGTCCGGCTCTTTTTGTTGGCGGCACGGCGCTGGCGCAGATGTGGCTCTTTGTAGTGGCGCCCTTGCTTGGTGCCGCGATTGCAGGCTTTCTGTTCAAGACCAAATTGCTTGATCTGAAATAATTAAAAAAACCGGACAAAACGAAAAGGGGCGCTTCGAATGAGGCGCCCCTTTTTTGTTGAGTGTTCGGCGTCGGTTACTTCGCCGGATTGATGAGATATTTCTCGCCGGTTGCCTGCTTGGCATAGACCTCGATAGCTTCTTTGGTTAGCGCTTCGGCCAGAGAGACTTCATTGGTGTAATGCGAGGCAAAGGTGGTCTTGATCTCGCGCGCCACCCGCGCCTGCAGTTCCATCATTTTCTCCATGCCGATCTTTTGCAGGAAAGGTGTGAGCAGGAAACCGCTGATCGACCAGGAAAACCCAAAGCTGCGAGTGAGTGTTGTGGGGGACCGATCCAGCCCGCCATAAATATAAACCTGCTTAAAGGTGTCCGAGCCATAGCGGCTATATTCCTTAGCGTTGCGATTGGCCGCAGCTTCCATGCAGGTCAAAATACGGCTCGCCAGATCGCCGCCGCCGGTTGCGTCAAAAGCGATGGTCGCGCCGGTTTCAGCAAGCGCATCGGTGAGGTCGTCCATGAAGGTTTCGCTCGATGAATTCACCACATATTTGGCGCCGATATCTCTGAGGATCTTTTCCTGTTCCGGCTTGCGGACAATATTGACCAGGTCAACGCCGTCCGCGATGCAGATCTTGTTCAGCATCTGCCCAAGGTTGGAGGCGGCTGCTGTGTGCACCAGCGCTTTGTGGCCTTCCATCTTCATGGTTTCGACCATGGCCAGCGACGTCAGCGGATTGACAAAGCACGAGGCCGCCTCGCGCGGGGTCACCCCGTCCGGCATGGGCAAACACTGCTTGGCGGGCAGGCAGCGAAACTCTGAATACATGGCGCCGCCCGCCATGCCGACCACTTTACCGAGAAGGGCTTGCGCCTCCGGCGATGCACCTGCCTCGACCACAACACCCGCGCCCTCATTGCCCACGGGCATGGATTGATCAAGCCGCGCCTGGACCATGCGCATCATTTTTTCCGGCACAGGCGCCGTCACGACGGGCCGCTCTGGGGTTCCTGAATAGGTGGCTTGAGACATATCGGCAGGGCCGATCAAAAGACCAAGGTCTGACGGGTTGATCGGTGTTGCCTCCATCCGGACCACCACTTCGTGGTCCTGGGGCACCGGTCTTTCAACCTCTTCCAGAGAAATTGTCAGGGTCTGGTCAGACGAGATCTTTGAGTGCAGTTGCAAGGGCATGGGGTTCCTCCTGTTTGTTTTGACCGAGACTGTGGAGAACTCAGGCCGCCAGGTCAATTGAAACCCGAGGCGAAGCCGCTTACACTTGTCGTATCTCGTCACATTCAGGGGCAAATTTGGTGCGCAAAAAAATTCTAATAGGACTGGGTGCTTTCATTGTTGTGGTGGCGGTCGGGTTTTGGGGAGCTTACATCGCTCGCCACGAAATCACCCGTAGGGCTGAGCATCTACCCCCGTTCACTGACAGGGCAGGCGAATCCAATAGCGTAATGGTCTCCATGCGGGACGGGACCCAGCTCTATACGACTATTGATCTTCCCGGCGGCGCCGGACCCTTCCCGACAATTCTCTTGCGCAGTCCCTATGCCAAATATAATGGGATCTTGCGTGACACACTGTGTGGCCGCTTTGTGCGCTACGGCTATGGCTGCGTTTTTCAGGATACGCGCGGACAAGGGCGCTCAGAAGGTGACTGGAACCCCTTTAACGGGGAGGACAAGGATGGCCATGACACATTGCAATGGCTGATCGCTCAACCATTTCAAAATGGCAACATCGCCCTTGTCGGGCCTTCCTATCTTGCCGGTGTTCAATGGGCCGCCGCTTCTGCGGGTCTGCCTCCCGAGGTCAAGACGATTGTTCCTGCGGTTTATGCTACGGACCTGTCGGAGGTGCTTTTTCAGGATGGCATGTTCCGGCATGAAACGTTTAGCGCCTGGGCGACCATGATGCGCGGGCGAAACTCAGATTCTCCCGAGGCCGGAAAAGATTACGAGAAGATCCTTCACCATCTTCCGCACAGCGAAGTGGACAGGCAAATTCTGCAGGAGGATATGCCTTGGTACCGCGAAATGATACACGCCGAAGATCCGTCGGCAGCCTATTGGCAGCGCCCGGATTTGCAGGCCCTGCAAAGCATGCCTCAAAAGACAACAATTCCGGTGCTAATGATCGGGGGGTGGTACGATGTGTTTTTGGGCGGGCAGCTCAGCGATTGGCGAAATTTGGCCAGCCAGTCACAGAGCCTCTATGTGATCGGCCCCTGGACACATATTGGGACAACAGGCAGCGCCTTTAAACTGGCGGACTCAGGCGGGGGTATATTCCAATGGCAAATCATGTTGCCCTGGCTTGAGCATCACTTGAAGGGTGTGCAAGTTGGATTGGAGCCCGGAGTTCGAAGTTATACGGTACGGCAAAACCGCTGGCACCAGGCGCCGGACTGGCCGCCTCAATCATTGCGCCAAAAATTCTATCTCGACCTCGCCGATACCGCGAAAACCTGCCAAGGCGGCGTTCTGGTGGATTACGAGCCTCAAGAGGCAGGACGGACCACCTACGAGTATGACCCGCTTAACCCGGTACCCACCCGGGGTGGCGCGGGCATGCTTGCCTTTGCGCTCCCCGGCGTTAAGGGCGCGCCGCCCGGTTTGCAATGGCAAGACGGCCTGTGCGAGCGCGAGGATGTCCTGACCTTTGTTGGTCCATCTCTTGAAGAGCCCATGCGTATTGCTGGGGATATAAAGGTGAGACTGAGGGTGGCCTCTAGCGCGCCAGACACCGCTTTCACGGCAAAACTTGTCGAAGTTACACCGGAGGGTCGGACGGTTAATATTCGCGATTCCATTACGTCGTTGAAATATCGTAGTGGCGCCCGGCAGGCGCAGCTCTATCAGCCTGGTACTCAGGTGGATATCGATATTCGATTTTGGCCGATCGACTATGAACTACCGGCTGGTTCACGTCTGCGAATTGATATTTCCTCCTCTGACTTTCCCAAATATCATTTTCATCGCAATACGGCTGAGCCCTGGGCCGATGCAACGCAAACACAAATAGCGACCCAAACCGTAGAGACTGGTCCCGCCAGCTGGGTCGAGCTGGACATCGCGCAGAAAAATCCCTCCTGAGCGTGTTGACAGCTTTCGTGGGATGAAGTCTTCTTTTTGTCATGTACAAGAAAGTTGAAAACTTCTTTGGACCGAAACAGGTCGCCAATATCACCTCCCGCCTCAGTCAGTTGACCTGGGAAGATGGGGCGCTGACCGCCGGTGCGGGTAAAAACCGCAAGACCAATGAACAGATTACGCAGATGACCAAGTCGGCCGACCCCTTGCGCAATCAGGTGCAGCAAATGGTCTTGAAGCATCCGGCAGTTCAGCAATGGGCCGAGCCGCGCTGCATGGCTCGCATGATGTTTTCAAGGTATCGCGAAGGCGCCTTTTACGGCTCCCACAATGACGCAGCTATCGTCAGGGCGGGACCCTTTCCTTTCCGAGCCGACATTTCCTTCACGATCTTTCTAAATGATCCATCTGACTATGAAGGCGGCGAGCTTGTGCTGGAAACACCCGTTGGCGAGGTCGTTAACAAGGAGCCCGCCGGCACACTGGTCATGTATGACACCGGCTTGCGCCACCGGGTCAATGAAATCACCGGCGGCGAGCGCCTTGTGGTGGTTGGCTGGATGGAGAGCCTTCTGCGCTCCCCCGAAGCGCGGGATGTCCTGCGGGATATGAAAAACCTAGTCAAACCGCTCGTTGAATCTCACGGCAACGACAGCGAAGAGGCGATCACTCTTCGCCGCGCGATCGCCAACCTCTCCCGGCTTTTGGCTGAGACCTGAGGTCGCACTTAAGAGACATTCTTCCCGCCCGCCATTGATGCTAAAAGAAGGAGAAAAGATTCTCTTCTTCAGAAAGGGCATCCATGGGGGCGCTTTATCAATTGGCGATTATGTGGACCGGCGTTTACGCCGCCGTCTGGCTGGCGGAGAAAACTCGCCTGACACCGGTCCTTTGGTATCTCTTTGTCGGCTGTGTCTTTGTCAATTCTGGCATCCTGCCAGTTCATGTGGACCCCTTTATCCGGGAATTTTCGGAACTCGGCATCATCACCATCATGTTTGCGCTTGGTTTTGAGGAAAACACGTCAAAATTCATAGCCTCCATTAAGCGGTCCTGGGGCATTGCCTTTTTCGGAGCCGTCGCTCCCTTTGCTGCCGCCTTTTTCGTGGCCCAATATTTCTGGGGCATCACGAACCTCTCGATCATGTTCGGGCTCACCATGACGGCAACTGCCGTTTCGCTCACCATGGTGTCCTTAAAGAGTGAGGGGCTTTCGACCTCAAGCGCCGCCATGGGTATCATGACCTCAGCCGTCCTCGACGATATCGCCTCTCTTGCTCTGGTGGCTGTCCTGGTACCGATAGCAGCAGGAGACGCCACGGTCTCCTTCATGGGCATTAGTGCCATTGTCGGCAAGGCGGTTTTGTTCTTCGTTGTCATCACTCTCATTGGCGCCGTGATCTTTCCCCACAACCCGAAAGGGGTGATCGCCAAGATCCCCTTCATCAATAAATATGGCCTCTTTCACTTTCTAAAATTTGCCCGTGGCGAATATGCCATTCTCACGGTAATGACCGTCGCGGTTTGGGTCGGCTTCCTGGCTCATGAATTCGGATTTCACCCGGCGGTGGGGGCCTACATGGCGGGCTTAATTGTACACGAGGAGTATTTCCTCTTTGGCGAAACGCCGGACGGCAGTCGCTTTGGTCACACCAAGGAGATCATTGAAAACGTCGCCTTTACTTGGATTGGTCCCATCTTCTTTGTCTATCTGGGTGCACAGATCATCATTGATTGGGATATCTTGATTTCCATCGTGCCGCACACAGCAGTGCTCACGGTCAGCATCCTTATCGCGCAGATCCTTTCAGCCGGACTGGCCGCTCGCTATACCGGAAGCTTTGCCTGGCACGAATCCTGGATGATCGGCTTTGGAATGCTGGGCCGGGCTGAACTCGCCTTTGTGGTCATGGATATCGCCTATATTCAAAATCAGATATTAAACACCCAGGCCTTCTATACATTGATGATTGCAGCCTTCTTCCTCAATCTCGCCGTACCAGTCACGATCCGCCTTTGGCGGCCACACTATGAGCGTCAGGAGCGTCTTTTAAGAGAGTCCGTAGCATCGCGCCAGGAGGAGGCTCACTAAATGCCGGTGTTTGACGGGGTTGATGTTTTGGGCGTCATTGGCGCCGCGCTCATTATCCTGACCTATTTTCTTTTGCAGCTCAAAAAACTGGAAGGGACCAGCCTGACCTATACCGGTCTGAATGCTCTCGGCGCGCTGCTTATCCTCACGTCATTGCTCTTTAATTTCAACCTCGCCTCTTTCATCATCGAGTGCTTCTGGCTGGCCATCAGCCTCTTTGGCATTGTTATGGCCCTGCGCGGCAGGTGAGGAGAAGATTTAACCGTCCTTAGCGTCAGCTGGCGGCCCATCTGGTGGATGATCTCTGCCAAAATTGTTATGCGGAGCAAGCAGGGTTCTATGGCAGGAGTTCGTTTTTTATCTGAATAACAAAATAGACTGAACCGATGATGACAACACCATCAAAGATGCTCAACGCAACACTGCGTCTGTCATAACGCTTCTTGCCTTCATTAGATGATAGAGCATTGTCCGATATTCG
>SBHG01000215.1 GCA_006226305.1 Alphaproteobacteria bacterium
TAGACCACATCAAAGCGATTTTCGCGGGTTGGATAATCAACACCGCAGATATCGATCAGATTTGAAAAGCGGCAGCTCGCATCGTCCCTGAGGAAACGGATCACCCGAACGATGGCGTCCACATCGGCCTGGATGGTGAGCTCACCAAAGGCGATTTGATAGCCCGTCACCTCGTCTTCAAGGGCGGTCGAGATATGCTCGCCTAGTTCTTGCAGAGTTTCGTCCATCTAACTGTCTTTATTGCTGTTTTTAGCGATAACACCTAGCGGGAGATGTTGCCGGTGCGTCTGATCTTTTTCTGCAGTTGAAGCACGCCATAAAGAAGCGCTTCGGCTGTGGGAGGACATCCGGGAACATAGACATCGACCGGCAAAATGCGGTCGCAGCCCCGAACAACGGAATAGGAATAGTGATAGTAGCCGCCGCCATTGGCGCAGGAGCCCATGGAGATGACATAGCGTGGCTCCGGCATCTGGTCATAGACCTTGCGGATGGCCGGCGCCATTTTGTTGGTGAGCGTTCCAGCCACGATAATCACGTCCGATTGGCGCGGGGAAGCCCGTGGGGCGGTCCCGAAGCGTTCCAGGTCGTAGCGCGGCATGGAGGTCTGCATCATCTCCACAGCGCAGCAGGCCAGCCCAAAGGTCATCCACATGAGGGAGCCCGTGCGGGCCCAGGTGATCAGATCGTCGATGCTGGCGACGACAAAGCCCTTATCGGCCAGCTCATCGGTGATGGCATCGGCGAAGGGGTCAGCGGGCGCCGTGGTCGCCAGGGCGTTTTTAGAGGTTTCTACTCCCATTCCAGCGCCCCTTTCTTCCACTCATAGACAAAGCCGATGGTCAAGATGCCCAGGAAGACAAACATGGACCAGAAGCCAACCGGGCCGAGCTCGTTCAGGGAAATCGACCAGGGAAAGAGGAAAGCCACTTCTAGGTCGAAAATGATGAAGAGGATCGAGACCAGATAAAAGCGTACATCAAAGCGCATGCGGGCATCATCAAAGGCGTTAAAGCCGCATTCGTAGGTGGAGACCTTTTCCGGGTCTGGATTGGACGGGGCGATCAGTAGCGGCACCACCACCAGGGCGATCCCAATCACCGCCGCGATCCCGATGAAGATGATGATCGGCAGATATTCCAACAAAAAGGCGTTCATGTTTTCCATGCGCTCACCCCGGATAAGGGGTCCCTCTCTTCCCGGAATGATGTCCTGTCCGGGGGGCAGACCGAGTAGGCGCACGGGCTCCGCTCAAGGCGGGAGGCGCCCCACTCTTCTGCGGCGCAACCTATGAATCTTTGAGCGGTTTCGCAACGCTAAAATGGTACTTTTTTAAGATCAAATTTGCCGTCCAGTCGGAATATCCTGTCTGCCTGTCACGAGGAGGCCTTTCGGGGCTCGACAAGACCTATCAGATCAGACCAAACTCGCAGAAAACAACAAGATCTCAGGGGAAATTAGCCATGGCGCTGCCAAAAATACTCGAAAATCGACTCACTCTGCCCGTCATCGGGTCCCCGCTCTTTATTGTCTCAGGCCCGGATCTGGTGATTGAACAATGCAAAGCGGGCATTGTCGGCTCTTTTCCGGCCCTCAATGCGCGGCCCGGGCCAGTCCTGCATGACTGGATCGCCCGAATCAAAGACGAACTGGCTGCTGCTCAGGACGCCAATCCGGAGGCTCAGATTGCCCCCTTCGCTGTCAATCAGATTGCCCACAAGTCCAATGACCGCCTGATGCACGATGTTGAGGCCTGCGTCACACATGAGGTGCCGATCATCATCACCAGCCTCAGGGCGCCCAAAGATGTGGTGGATGCCATCCATTCCTATGGTGGATTGATCTTCCATGACGTGACCAATATGCGCCACGCCCGCAAGGCGGTGGAGGAAGGGGTGGACGGGCTCATCCTCGTCTGCGCTGGAGCCGGCGGCCATGCGGGCACCCTCTCCCCCTTCGCGCTTACCTCAGAGGTACGGCAATTCTTCGACGGGACGATCATTCTCGGCGGCGCGATCGCCAATGGCTATTCGATCCTCGGCGCCATCGCGGCGGGAGCGGACCTTGCCTATATCGGCACACGCTTTATCGCGACCAAGGAAGCCAACGCGGACCCGAATTACAAACAGATGCTGATCGACTCCGCGGCGGACGATATCGTTTATTCCAACCTCTTTACGGGGGTGCACGGCAATTACCTCAAACCCTCCATCGAAAAGGCGGGGCTCGACCCGAATGACCTGCCGCAATCGGATCCTTCCAAAATGAATTTTGGCTCCGGCGGCAATACCAAGGCAAAAGCCTGGAAGGATATTTGGGGCTCCGGTCAAGGCATCGGCTCGATCAGGCAAGCCCCCGCTGCGGGTGATTTGGTGGCGGAGTTAAAGCGTGAGTTTGATGAGGCGAAGGCCCGGCTGCTGACGCGGGTTTGACGCGAAACGTGTATTGAATTGAACTCTCTCCTCAATGTTGGTAGTCTCGCCAACATAGGAGGCCATCTTGGGTAACAGCCATTATTCGCAGCAACTTGATCGTCATGGCCGAGAAGGGAGAGGAACTGCTGCAATGTTCGCAGCCTTCTTTGTTCCCTGGATCTGTCTTGTCCCATTCACATTCCTACTAACACAAACGGTTGAACCCGCAAGTGTTGGACCAATTCTTGCGATCGTAATGATTTTTGGCTTTTTCATCATTGCCGCACATGTAGTGGTTATCGGCATTCCAACTTACTTCATTGTTGTCCCGCGACACCCAGTCCATCTCTGGTCGGCTGCGCTGACCGGCGCTCTGATTGGCGTTCTACCATTCATGATCTTCGTGCTGCCCATTCAAGTTGCGCAAACAATTTACACGTCGAACAACTGGAATTTTTATTTCTGGACATGCATCACATTTTCAGGATTTGGCGCGCTTGGCGGCTTGTCCTTCTGGGCTACTTGGACGTGGCTCGCAAAGCGCGCTCAAGGCAAGTGAAGGATTGCGTTTTGCCCGACGCGCTGATCAAACACCCCTACTTCCGCGCCGCGCCTCTATTGCTAATCAGTTATGCAGTCGCAGGGATGGTTCCATTCTGTGCAGCACTCCTTTGGATATCAAGTTTGACTAAGATCGATATTAGTTTGGCTTTACCGAGAGAATTATTGCGGGGCGCAAACGCGATTGGGTATTGGATTTTCTTGGTTGAAGCTCCGAGCTGGACACTGTTTTTGCTCTTAAATTCAATTTTCGGTTTACCGCGGCGTCTTGGAAAATGGTTCTATCAAGCGCTACTTGGCTTTGCCTGCGGCTCTATTGTCGCCCTGAGTTATTTGGCCCTTCTCCACGCCAGGCCAATAACGGCCAGCGACATCATCGGGTTCATCAAAGGATGCTCCTTTGTGGGCGCTTTCGGCGCGCTTGGCGGCTTGTCCTTCTGGGTCACGTGGACGTGGCTCACACGGCGGCAAGCAAACTAGCGATTTCTTGTTTGAAAGAAATGGCGGGAGTGACGGGACTCGAACCCGCGGCCTCTGGCGTGACAGGCCAGCGCTCTAACCAACTGAGCTACACCCCCATCTGTCTCGGGGGCCGCGTGCGGCTCCCGTCTCATCTGAGGAAGCGCCTTGATAAGGGCGGCAGGGCCCCAAGTCAAGCGCTCAATTTGGCGAAATCCCACCTTTTTTGAAGTGCCCTCAGGCGGCCAGATGACGGCGGAAAAACTCTGTTTGGAGCTTGATATTGTGTTCGAACCATTCACCCCGGAAAGGCTCAAAATGGTTGCAAGGGAGCTTGATGAGCTCACTGTTGCGCATGGACGCGGCCAGGCGCTCCACGGAACTTAGGGAAATCACGGAATCATGCTCGCCGGCGATGAGGAGCGTCGGGCAATTGACCTTGCCTGCAAAGGTGCCGGGATCGTAACCCAAAAAGCGCATCATGACCTTGGCCGGTGCCCGGTTATCGAGCAAGAGCCCGTCCGGCACCAGCGAACGGTATCCCGGTTCACACTCCTCGGTGTTAAGCGCAGCAATGGAGCCGGGCGGGCCAATGACAGGAATATAATGCGGGCGACCCGTGAGACGCGTCTTGATGCGGTCCCAGAGAGCGGGCGCAAAGTATCGTATCAGGCGGCGCAGGTTGGCGGTAATCGGTTCGCTTGCCATGCCGGAATAAGGCGCCATGGCGATGATGGCTCTGATATTGCCGTCGCGCGCGGCGGCATGCAGCACGTGGGCGCCGCTGAAGGAATAGCCCCACAGCGAGACATTGTTGGTGTTGACCCCTTTGAGCATTCGGCCGTGGGCAATGGCGGCGGCCCAATCCTGGCAATGCTTTTCCGGATCCACATTGTTCCGCGGTAGTCCGTCGGAATCACCAAAGGTGCGGTAATCAAAAAGCAGAACTGCGACACCAATTTCGGCGAAACGTTCCGCATAGGAAGGAAGCGCAAATGATCGCTCTCCGGCAAAGCCGTGGGCCATGATCAAAAGAGGTGGATTAACAGCCCCGACCGGACGATAGAGCCAGCCCGCGCAGCGCGTGCCGTGGCTCGTGAAGTCCGAATCCTCCCGCGTGAATTTGACTTGATCTGACATAGATGCCCGCTTACCCAATCACACAAATACCTACCCAAGGCCTCGAACGCTCTTTCAAGCGCCCAAAGCGAAGCGATCCCCCTAGTGCGCAACTGTAGGGGGAAAAGCTTTCAATAGCGTTGATGTGAGCAGCCAAATTGTTCGAAAAGGCTAATGCTTATTTCCACGCTCCGGGGGGTAGAATTAAGGTTCTGTTAGGCCTGCGGGGCCGCTATTGGTTAACCGGTCCTCGTCAAGCCAGAGCACCGACATAGGTGCCCATGTCGAAATAGTCGCGCCACACCTTGATTTTGCCGCCCTCCATTTCGAAGATCCCAAAACAGGGAAGGTTAACGGGCTTTTCGCCCACGTGTGTGCGGTCTAGGCGCTCGACCATGACGACATCCCCCTCACTCAAAATATTAAGGATATCCCATTCGGTCGAAGTCCAATCGGCGATAAATCCACCAATAAATTGTGTCAGAGCCTTGGTTCCCTGGACCGGTCCAACCGGCATGTTGTGATAGATCCCGTCTTCGGCGAAATAGCTGACGATCTCGTCCGCATCGAGGCGCGACCAGGCGGCAATAAAATCGCGGACGATCTGTTCATTGTTGGCCATGGGTATTCCCCTCCTCCTTTAGTGCTGATCTTTTCGTCTATTTCAGCTCTGCCGGCAGGCGCGCGCAACAAAAAAAGCGGCCTCTCAACGAGAGACCGCTTTTCTCATGGAATAGTATTTTGCCTGATCAGGCGGCTTTCCGGCGGCGGCGACGTCCAACGACGCCAAGCCCCAAGAGCCCTGCACCCAGGAGACCGAGAACACTTGGCTCGGGAACTGTCGGCGGAGGACTATTGGCATTCACAAGGAAGAACTGCTCCAAACCATCGGTACCATTGTTTACGACAACTCTGAACCTAACTAGATCACTATCATCGTAGCCAGAAAGGTCAAAAGGATCGTAACCATCTGCGTAAAGTAGGATGTCAGAATAACCATTACCATTGCTGGTCGGAGCGAGTAATGGGCCATAATCCTCGATTAGGTAAATAGTCTCCCATACACCAGCACAGCCGTTTTCATCCGTAGTTGTGCAAACGTCAATGGCAAACAGATCCAAGTTCTCAGAGGCGTTCCCAAACTCATCAATATTAGCAGTATTAAGATCAACCCCAACAATAAATTCATAGCTGCCATTAATCACCGTGTAGATTTGCCCAACCGTATATTCCGGCGAGGTCTCACTGTAGTGATAAGAGCCACCATCGTTAATTTTGTTGATTAATGTCTGATCAAAACCGTCCGGATTTTGGCAGGAATTTTCGCCGATCACGCAAGGCGAGTTTGTTGTCTGTTGATATTGCTGGCTCGCAGGGTCTTGCACATCAATAACAACTGTAGCACTCGCGGCTGGTGCAAAAGCCAGTCCGGCTGCAACAACACCAAAAGTGGCAATTAATTTTTTAAGCATCTTACTTTCCCCATAAAAGGTCTGGCTTTTTTATATACAAATTCTGTGCCACAATATTTTATGCATATTTTTCAATGAGTTAGTTTTTAGGTATTAATGCTTTGTAAAGAAAATTGACACTTCTTGACCACCCGAACAGCATTACTTTAATCGCCCTTCGCCTGACATAGCACGCCAATAAGATGTGAATTTTGGCAACGACACTACCAGAACGCGGTAGGGCTACCGACAGATTGGCCCCATTGTGAAGGGCCCGTGAAATGTCTTGAGAGTGAAAATGGTGGGCGGTGAGAGGTTCGAACTCCCGACCCCCTCGGTGTAAACGAGGTGCTCTTCCAGCTGAGCTAACCGCCCTTTTGGCGCCAGATTTCGTCAACGAAATGCGCGCGCTTTACAAATAGGAAGCCGCCGGAACTGTCAACACAAATCCGACGGCTTTCCCAAAGATTTTTGACTGTTACCGGTTGTTTACGGCGTCCTTGAGGCCCTTGCCCGCTTTGAACTTCGGTTGATTGGATGCAGGAATCTGGATCTTCTCACCTGTTCTGGGGTTACGACCCTCGCTAGCCGCACGGCGCGTCACCGCAAATGTACCAAACCCAACAAGCCGAACTTCGGTACCGCCCTTGAGCGCTTCAGTGATGGTATCAAAAACTGCGTCGACTGCTTTGGTCGCATCTGCCTTTGACATGTCCGCATCTTCTGAGACTTTGGCGATGAGGTCATTCTTGTTCATGGAGGCCCCGCTTCTGTAGGAGTT
>SBHG01000201.1 GCA_006226305.1 Alphaproteobacteria bacterium
GACCTGACCGGAGGCGCGGTGACGTTGGGCGAGTTGTCGGTGGCTAATCCGGCGGGCTTTGAAAGCTCTCATGCGTTCAAGATGAAAAACATCTCTGTGACACTGAATACTGAAAAGACGACACGGGATCTGATCGTGATCAAGGAAATCCTGATCGACAATCCGCAAGTAGTCTATGAACAGGTCGGCAAGAGTTCCAACATTGACAAGATCAAAAAGAACGCGAGCGGAGGGGGCGAGGCCTCCGGCGACGCCGACAGCGCTTATCGTGGCCCCAAGATCATTATTGAGACCTTGAAGTTTACCGGCGGCACCGTTGAAGTGAGCGCCGAGGGCGTACTCAAGGAAGATTTGGCAACCGATCTGCCCGCCTTCACATTGCGCGATCTTGGTAAGGCGCAAGGCGGCGCCACGCCTAATGAAATTGCCGTCGAGGTGACCAAGAAACTCTCCAGTGTGGCGATGGATGCCGCGGCCAAGAAAGGCGTGCAAGGGGTGCTTGATAAAGTCATGGAAGGGGCTGGCGACAAGGTCAATAACCTTAAAGAGGGTATCGGCGGGCTCTTCGGCGGTAAGAAAGACGAAGAGAAGTAAACTTCTCATGGACGAAAGCGGCACGCTCTTTGTTATTGCGCAGATCGCGCTGGGGCTCATCGGCTTTGGCGCGCTTCTGATTGCGCTGCAGCCGAAGTCACTTTCGACCTGGCGCAGCGAGGATCAGTTTCGCTTCTGGTTCTTTCTGCTTTCTGGGCTTGAGGTTGTTTTCTTTTCGCTGCTGCCCACGGTGATCTATCAATTCACATTGAATGCGGCCTTGGCCTGGCGCGTTTCGGCCGCGCTGTTTCTGGTGGTCGTTACGGTCCATTGTGTTGAGGCGGTCCGGCAGGCTCTAAAGCTGATGAAGCGTCATTTGCAATCGGTGAGCGGTGTGGTTTTTGCCGTATCGATGTCAGCGCTTTTTGCGAGTGAGGTTTTGCTCCTCAGCCTTTCTCTGGATTTGCCCGTGGGTCAGCCCGGTGGACAATATGCCCTGGCAACTCTTCTCTATCTGTTGCTGGCGGCGGTGACGTTTGTACGTTTGCTGCAATTTGCCGGCGAAAGAGATGACGAATGACGGGCGGCGTTCCTTCCCTCATTGATCTGAAAGACATTGACTTGGCCTATAATGGCCAAACGATTTTGGAGCATGTTTCCCTGTCCGTTGGACCAAAGGAAATTGTGACGCTGATTGGTCCTAATGGCTGCGGTAAGACGACGCTCATTCGCGTGCTTTTGGGGCTCGTGAGGCCGGATGCGGGGCAGGTCAAACGCCGCGAGGGACTGACACTGGGTTATGTGCCGCAAAAGATTTCCATTGAGCCCAGTCTGCCGCTGACCGTACGCCGGTTTGTCGCGCTGGGCGGAGTTAGAGACGTTACACGCATTGAGGAGGCGCTTGCCCATGTGGGCGCGGATCATTTGGCAGACGCGCAGGCGAACCGGCTGTCGGGCGGCGAATTTCAGCGGGTTGCCCTGGCGCGGGCGATAGCCCGGCGTCCCGACCTTCTGGTGCTGGATGAGCCTGCGCAAGGGGTGGACGTGCAGGGGCAGGTTGAGTTTTACCGGTTGCTTCGGCACCTCAGAGATCAGCTGGGTTGCGGCATTTTTCTGGTGAGCCATGACCTTCATTTTGTCATGGCGGCAACGGACCAGGTTATCTGCCTTAATAAACATGTGTGCTGCGCCGGTCAGCCGGAGGTGGTGCAAAAGCATCCAGAGTTTTTGCATCTCTTCGGGCCCCAGGCGGCGCGCGAGATTGCGGTTTATTCCCATGACCATGATCACGCTCATGGCCTTGGCGGCGAGGTCGTGGCGCCTGAAGAAGGGGGCGCCTAATGGACTTTCTTCTTTACGCCCTCATCGGCGGCGGGGCTGTGGCTTTGGCGGCAGGACAATTGGGCCCTTTCGTGATCTGGCGGCGGATGTCTTATTTTGGCGACTCGCTGGCCCATAGCGCCTTGCTTGGCATTGCGCTCGGGATGATCGCGGGGGCAGGCCTCAACCTCGGTGTGCTTGTGACCTCCCTGCTTTTTGCCGGACTTCTGGTGACGCTTGAGCATCAACGCCGACTGGGAATGGATGCGCTCTTGGGGATCTTTGCCCATGGATCTCTGGCGCTCGGGTTGGTGGGGCTCAGCCTGGCGGGCGGGGCCCAAGTGGATCTTATGAGTTTTCTTGTCGGGGATATTCTAGCGGTCTCGCGTGGCGATGCTCTGTTGATGGTGGCCACGAGCCTTGTTGTTATCGTCGGCCTGCGGCTGATTTTCGATTGGCTTCTAAGCCTGTCGATCCATGAAGAGCTTTCGCTCGCCGAAGGCTGGCCGGTTCTGCGGACGCGACTAATCTTCATGGGGCTGATGGCCTTCTTTGTTATGAGCGCGATCAAGGTGGTGGGCGTTTTGTTGATCTCGTCACTGCTCATCATACCGGCGGCTGCGGCGCGGGCGATCAGCCGCTCGCCGGAAATGATGTGTTTGATCGCCAGTGGGATCGGTTTTGTGACGGTTGTTTTGGGGCTCGGGCTCTCATTTGGGCTCGACACGCCTGCCGGTCCGTCCATAGTTGTGGTCGCTCTTGGCTTCTTCGGGCTGTCTCTTGCGATAGCGGGCCTTGTGTCGAAATCGTCCTGAGACCTTTTCTGGATGATCATTTGTCCGGTTGGAAATTTTCTTATGGTTTGCCGGGGTCCCGAAGAAATAATCCGAAAGCTGAGAGTTTTTTCACCAAAAGCCACCTAAAACGGTGGCTTTCATGGCCATCTGGCGGTATGTGTTCGTTGAAACCGGTCGTTGACCGGACCAGCTTTTTCCCAGGTGCGCATCTTATGGCAACGCGTTCACAGGAGACGCAGGACATCCAGTCAAGTCAAGTGGCGGCGAACGCCACGCTGGTTGCGAAAATTTGTTCCTTTCAAAATGACGACTTGAGCGAGATCGAGCAGAGGGCGCTCTGCGAGTTCCTTGCCAAGCTTTATTCAAATATTCCGAGCGAGGATATCGCCGGGGTATCGGTTGAACGACTGCGCGCCAAGGGCATGTCGTTCTGGGAGTTTGCACAGGCGCGGGTGCGACGCGGCGATGGGTTTGAACCCAAGGTCCGCGTGTTTAATCCGGATGCGGAAGCCGACGGCGGCGGGTCCGCTCATACGGCCATCGAGATCATCTGTGACGACATGCCCTTCATCGTGGCCTCTGTCATGGCGGAAATTACCGACCAGGATCTGGAAATTGAGTTTCTCAGCCATCCCATTGTTGAAGTCTATCGCGATGCCAGGGGACTTCGCCAAGTCGAACTGGACGCGGACAGCGACGAGGGTGTGTTTAACCGGGAATCCATGATCCACATGGAGGTTTCCTTTTTACCCGGCGAGGATCAATGCGCCGCGCTTGCCGAGGCGATTGAAGCGGTTCTTTCCCATGTGGTGCTCGCGGTAACCGATTGGAAGCCGATGGATGCGCGGTTTACAGAAACGCTGGAGGAAATGGGAAACAGCCAGGGGCATATTTCCGATGAAGAGTTTCAGGAAACCGCCGCCTTCCTTAACTGGCTGTCGCATGACCATTTTCTTTTCTTTGGCGCGCGCGACTATGTTTATGAGGGCGGTAGCCAGGACGGCGAGCTGACACCGCTCGATGAGACCAACCTTGGGGTTTTGAAAGACCCGACAGTTGTGATCCTGCGCCGCGCCGGTGAGCCGCGACGCACGTCGCCGCGTATTCGCGAAGCCTTGATGCATCCCTCACCCATTACAGTGACAAAATCGAACAGCCGCTCGCTGGTGCATCGGCGCACCTATATGGACTATATCGGTGTGAAGACCTATACGCCGGACGGCAAGCTGAAGGGCGAGCGCCGCTTTGTCGGGCTTTTTACATCCGGTGCCTATAACAGCTCCGTGCGGGACATTCCTTTTTTGCGGCACAAAGCGCGGCAGGTTATCGAGAGATCAGGGTTTGCGTCCGGTTCGCATGACGCCAATGCCCTGCAAAATATCATCGAAACTTTTCCCCGGGATGAGCTTTTCCAGATTGACGTCGAAGATTTGAGCGATACCACTCATGGGATTTTGCGGCTTGCCGAGCGGCCCCGCGCAAAGGTTTTTGTGCGCCGCGACAGCTTCGACCGATTTGTCTCAGTTCTCGTTTATGTGCCGCGCGAACGGTTTTCCTCCCGCCTGCGCAAGCAGATCGGCAGGCATCTTGCGCAGGCCTTCCATGGACGTCAGTCGACTTTTTATACAAAGATGGGGGATGAGCCCCTGGCGCGTGTGCATTATATCATAGGACGCTCACGCGGCGCGGCGGAGGGGCCGGATGATGAGGTTATTGAGGCGGAAGTCGTAGAGCTTATCCGTTCGTGGACGGATAAATTGGAAAATGAGCTGGGGCGGCGCTGGCCGGTGGCCAAAGCGGATCGATTGTCGCGGCGCTATCGCGATGCTTTTTCGGAAGCTTATAAGGAGAGCTTCTCCGCTCGAGAGGCTGCCGATGATATCGATATTCTGGAAGCCCTGGGTGAAACCCATAAGATCAATGCCCATTGCTATCGCGGGGAGGGCGATCCTAATTATGCATTCCGCTTGAAGCTCTATCATTTGGGGGAGGCACTCGCTCTGACAGAGGCGATGCCGATCCTTGAGAATATGGGGCTCAATGTCATATCGGAATATACCTATCCGGTTCGGCCGGACAGAGAGATTTTGGAAACGGAGTCACCTTCTGTTTGGGTGCATCAGTTCTATGTTGAGCAAAACACCAATGGCGCGCTCGATCTGGAAGTGATGAAGGCCTATCTGGTGCCGGCGGTTCTTGCGGTCTGGTCGAGCGATGCGGAAAACGACGGGTTTAACCGGCTTGTCGTCAGCCCTGGCATGGCCTGGCGCGACATCGTTATTTTGCGCGCGCTTGCCAAATATCGTCTGCAGACCGGTATTACCTATTCGCAGGCCTATATGGAAGAGGCACTGTTTGAAAATGCAAAGATCGCGAAAGCGCTGGTTGCGCTTTTCAAATGTCTGCATGATCCAGCGACCGGAGCTTCGGCGAAGGCGCGGCAGGACGCTGCTGAGGAGCTGCGCCAATCGATCCTGAGATCTCTGGAAGATGTGGCCAGTCTTGATCAGGACCGAATTATTTCCCGGCTGCTTAATCTTATTGACGCCATTACGCGCACTAATTTCTTTCAGCCGAGCGTGGAAGGGTCCGCCAAACCTTATGTGTCCTTTAAGCTTGATTGCGAGAAGGTAGAGGATTTGCCGAGCCCGCGGCCCTTTGCTGAAATCTTTGTTTATTCACCTCGGGTTGAAGGGGTGCATTTGCGCGGCGGTCCTGTGGCGCGGGGCGGGCTTCGCTGGTCGGACAGGCGGGAGGATTTCCGGACCGAAGTGCTGGGCCTTGTCAAAGCACAGCAGGTCAAGAACTCAGTGATTGTTCCGCAAGGGGCCAAGGGCGGGTTCTTCCCCAAGGCCTTGCCAGCTCGGGGCTCGCGGGAAGACATTCAGGCCGAGGCCATTGAAGCCTATAAGACCTTTGTGCGCGGACTTTTGGACATCACCGATAATCTGCCGCTTGAAGCCGGATCGGAAGAGGTGATCCGGCCGGACCATGTGGTGTGCTATGATGGTCCCGATCCTTATCTGGTGGTTGCCGCCGACAAGGGCACGGCCACCTTCTCCGACATTGCCAATTCTGTCTCGGCGGAATACGGCTTCTGGCTCGGGGATGCTTTTGCCTCTGGTGGGTCGGTGGGCTATGACCACAAAGCGATGGGGATTACCGCGCGCGGCGCCTGGGAAGCGGTCAAGCGGCATTTCCGCGAAGTGGGCAAGGATATTCAAAGCGAGAGTTTCACCGTTATTGGCGTCGGCGACATGTCGGGGGATGTTTTTGGCAATGGCATGCTCTTGTCCAAACATATCAAGCTGGTGGCGGCTTTTGATCATCGCCATATCTTTATTGATCCGACGCCGGATGTGGACGTGACTTATGCGGAGCGCAAGCGTCTGTTTGAAACGCCGCGCTCGTCCTGGAACGACTTTAATCGCGACTATATTTCCGAAGGCGGCGGGATTTTTCCGCGCGCGGCTAAATCGATCCCGGTCAGCGCGGAAATGTCGGCGCTCTTTAACATTGCACCCGGCAAGATCACACCGGTCGAGTTGATGCAGGCGATTTTGAAGGCCAAAGCGGACCTCCTATGGTTTGGCGGCATTGGCACCTATGTGAAGAGCGAGGAAGAAAGCGCCGCCGATGTGGGTGACCGCACCAATGATGCCATTCGCGTTAATGCGCGAGAGCTGCGTGTGCAGGTGGTGGGGGAAGGGGCCAACCTTGGGTGTACCCAGCGCGGCCGTATGGAGTTTGCCCGTCATGGCGGGCGCATCAATATGGATGCCATTGACAATGCGGCGGGCGTTGACTGCTCGGACCATGAGGTCAATATCAAG
The DNA here is from genome assembly GCA_006226305.1 of Alphaproteobacteria bacterium. Taxonomy (GTDB): domain Bacteria; phylum Pseudomonadota; class Alphaproteobacteria; order M2410; family M2410; genus M2410. Next base: position 6,485 of record SBHG01000201.1, read on the forward strand.
ATCCTGATTGATGCGGCGGTGGCTTCCGGTCAACTTTCTGCCGAAGAAAGATCGGATCTCCTTGCGGCCATGACAGACGAAGTCTCCGCGTTGGTCCTTAAAAATCACTATGAGCAAACCCTTGCGCTATCCGTCGCCACGTCCACAGCTTTTGGGGACAGGGATTCTGACGGACGCCTCATGCGCGCCTTGGAAGCGCGCGGGCAGCTCAACCGAGCCCTCGAATTTTTGCCGAGCGATGAGCGCTTGAAAGAATT
>SBHG01000065.1 GCA_006226305.1 Alphaproteobacteria bacterium
TTGATCATGAGCCAATCCGCCTTGTCCGAGACTTACAAGCGGCCGGACCTTGCCATGCGTCCGGCGCATACTTTTTCAATCGTCGCGCGAGATCCGGAAACCGGCGAACTTGGCGCAGCGGTCCAGTCGCATTGGTTTTCGGTCGGCTCTGACGTGATCTGGGCTGAACCTGGTGTCGGCGCCGTGGCCACTCAGTCCTTCATTGAAGTGTCCTATGGCCCTAAAGGCCTTGACCTGATGCGGGACGGCAATAGCGCGAAGGAAGCGCTCGCCACCCTCTTGGCCCAAGATGAATATACCAATGTCCGCCAGGTCGGCATGGTGGACGCCAAGGGCGGCGTTGCGGTTCACACCGGTGACAAGGCCATTGTGCACTTCTGCAATGAAACCGGCGATAATTTCACCGTTCAAGCCAATATGATGCATCACGGCACGGTGTGCACCGCCATGAAGGCCGCCTTTGAAAATGCAGAAGGCGATCTTGCCGAGCGCATGATGCAGGCACTGGAAGCCGCCCAAGGGGAAGGCGGCGACGTTCGCGGCAAGCAATCGGCGTCGATTATTGTGGTTGGTGGTGAAAAAGGCACGCCCTATTGGGAGGCCAAGAGGTTTGACCTGCGCGTCGAAGACAGCCCCGAACCTTTGAAGGAACTGCGCCGATTGATCCATGTGTCACGCGCTTACTCCAAAATGACCGAGGGCGACAACTATATGACCGAAGGCAAGGTTGAAGAAGCTCTGGCGTCTTACATCGCCGCCGAAGAAATGTTGCCAGACAATCACGAGGCCATCTTCTGGCATGCGGCGACCTTGGCAGCCATCGGCCGGGTCGATGAGAGCCTGCCGCTCTTTGCCAAGGCGTATCAGATGCAACCGACCTGGAAAGTACTCGTCCAGCGGTTACCCGCCTCCGACCTGTTGCCAGATGATCCGGAGTTGATGGCAAAAATCCTGTCTGTGATGGAAAACTAGACGGGAGACTTAAGCCTTCCCGTTCCAGCCGTTTTCCAGCCACTTCGCACATTCTGGCGTCATGGCACGGTTTTTGGCCGCCTCGTAGAGCTCCAGTTCTTCGTCTGAAAGAACGCCGCGCCAGCGCCCGTTGGTGCCTTTGTTGATGAAAGTATCCCCGCCACCTTTCCAGGCGAAGTCGGCCATGGACATGACGACTTTGCTGGGATCCTTTTTCACGGTCGCGAAGGTGCAGGCATCCACAAGTGACGGCCAAAGCTCTTCTTCGATCTCAATGTCGAGATATTTGGCAACACGGCGCATCTGACCCTCCAGATCGGCCAGCATGTCGGCATAGTGGAAGAGCTCAATGTTCGGCAGGTCCTTGTAGTCCCACCAAGTTTGTGCGTGATGCAAATGAGACCAATAAGGCCAGCCATCGGTTTCCCAATCAAACCAGCCGCGTGTCATCCAATTTTTCCAAAGCTTATGAATATCGCCATCAAACTTCGGGAAGGGATCACCTACCCGATCCGGCAAACTGTTCAAGGTCTCGATGAATTCATCTGTATGGTTGCCGTAGTGATTGATGAGCGACATGAAGACATCCCGCGCATCGCGGCCAACCATGATGTATTTGACGTTGTCAAAATACTTTAGGCCATCGAGCGGCAAATGCGTTTTGATGTAACGACGGTGCGGCTGCTCCTCCAGCATCTGAAGCGTTTCTTGATGGGGTGAGAGGCGCATGTCAAGCCAGGGCGAAATTTCGGTCAGCCGACCGGGGATCTCCTTACCGGCAAATATCAGATTGCCGACAATGGTCTGCATCCAGGTGGTGCCAGCCTTATAGGTCGTGGAAATGACCACATCATTGTCGCGGGGTTTGAAATCCTCCCAGCGCGGACCATCCAGATGATGGTGACGATAGTCATGTAAAATCTGTGGTTTATCCAACGCGCTCATCCTGCAAATCTCCCTTTTACGTGCGGAGCAAGTCTACAGAGAATTGTTTGATGATCAAGCGGACAATCTGATGCTCACGCGATGTCTCGCGCCGAATCGAGATGTTGTCGAAGCGCCTCAAGAAAGGGCAGAGCGGCACGGAAATCTTCTTCCGGAATGGCCTTCGAGATTTCATTTAGGACCGGCACCAGGTTGAGCAGCGACTTGTCTCTCACCCTTCGACCCTTGGAAGTGATTGAGACGATTTTGCCTCGACCGTCCTGGGGGTCCGGCTTGATGCGAACCAAACCCACCGCTTCCAGTTTTGAAAGTGTGTTGGTCATGGCGCCCTTGGTGACCTGAAAGGCGCGCGCCAAATCCGATGGTTTTTTGCCGTCACCCAACCGGATGAGGTGGTTGAGGACCGAGAATTGCGAGACTGTCATGCCTCCTGGGAGCACGTTCTCAAAGGCGGTTTGAGCGAGTTGGTCAATGATGCCAATCTCATTGAAAACAGTGAAAAGGATCGGGTCTTGCTCAGAGGTCATCAGATCAACCGGGTCTCCAGTTTCCAGCGCGGCTTAGGCGCGACCTCTTTGCCATAGCCGATTCTGGCGAACATCTGAACTGTCTTGCCGCCGGTGGCACCAAAGCGGGCGTGGATCTCTTCATAGAGGTCAGCCATTTCCGGATATTCCTGCAGCGCCTGGCTCAAGGGATGGATCGCCAGGCCAAGCTGAGTGGCTTTCAAATTCAAGCGGAGCCAATTTGCGCCTGCTTCGAGCTGATGTAAGCGGCTGTTATCTGGCGTGATCAGCCAGACATGCCCCATGGCGCTCCTGATCATCTTGCCGTACATATCGCTGCCGGTTTTAAAAGCGGTCGACTGAGTGTCCGCCATGGTTTCTTCCGTTAAAAGACCCGTGCGCGCCATGGCCTCCAGCATAGGTCCGCCGAGATCAATACCGTCCGGATTGGCATTGATTTCGTTTTTTCCAAAACGCATGAGGTCAATGCTTTCCTGCAGAGTGCGGGGCGTGGTCATTTCAATAAGATAGGCCCGCCAAGCCAGCTCACGTAGTGCGTCTACTTCTTGCGGGTCGACTGTGCCCGCTGCCTCAAGGGTCAACCCGGCTTCGGTGAGCAGCGCGCTGAGAGATTGAGGGGAGACGGTTTGCGACATGTCATAAGGCTCTTTGTTGGAACGGCGGCTTAAAACGCTCTCAAAGAGAGGGTCTTTTGCTACCCCGGTCTCTTGAAAGGAAAGATGAGCGACGGGGCGCCCATCCAGGTGGCTCTCAGGCGCGCCGTCAGGGAAGGGCGTCACCTTCATGTCAACTCCGCGCTCCAAGGCCGCCAGCCGTGTGAGCTCCAAAAAGCAGCCAAGCCCGACTGTGATCTGGCGATTGAAAGGATCTGTTTCTGGCAGCAAGCGCTCAGGATCGCAGTAAAGAACCGCCTCTTTGTCACCGACAAGATCGACCATCCAGGGCTGACGGTTGTGCGGATTAGGCGCCAAGATGCCATAGGAAAAAGCAAAGAGCCGCGGGTCGGCATAGCCTTGACCCGCCAGCGCCCAGGGCGCCAGCGCGGCCTTCGGCTCCCGGGTCATGGAAAACCAGGTGCCGCCTGCCGCCAGAACAACTGCTGACGATCCGACAATGCGCAAGAAACCGCGACGAGAGGCCATGGGACCCTCCATTTAGTTTAGCGTTAAACTATACTATTAGTTTAATGTTAAACCAATGTCAATCTTGAACTAACTGCCGAGGGTATGAATGAGGGGCGCCGATTTTTGGCGCGCCATGAGGTCGGCTTTTGTTTTCAACCCACGCCATTCGATCGCGAGGAGGCTTTGCGCCACAGCCCCAAAAAGCGTGGTACCCGGACCGAGGATGACGATTTCCTCTGGCGCATATTCCCGAACGGCCACCTGAACAGATTTGGTGAATTCATAAGGACAAATGACCTGATGACCGAGCGTATAATCCCACAGAGCTTCGGGATCTGTGCTGTAAGGGGTCCAGACCTGACCGCGTCCATCGATCAAAGGCACTTCAGGGCGCCCTGGTGTGAGCGCTGCCAATGCCGCCTGTCCCATTTGCGAGACTGGCGCTTGCAAGGGCGTGTGAAAGGCGGAATGCCCTTGCAAGACGAAGGGAAAGCGCTCATCGACAACACGGAGCGCTTTCGCCAGAGCCGAGATGGCGGCCTCATCCCCGGCCAAAACAATCATGCCGCCGAGTTCAATCGAAATATAGAGCCGGTGGTCTGGCTCTTTATGGAGTTTTGCCATGGTCGCCAGAACCTCGGCGCGGCGGCCCGGCACTTCCCGCCAGTTTTCATCAACCAGCGAATAAACGAGCTGCGCCCCGAGGCCCGTTTCATGCATCAAGGAGCCCATTTCATTGGCGAGCTGAAAACCTTCGCGTGGGCCAAGTACCCCGGCACAGCCAAGCGCGATGTACCAGCCCATGGAATTACCCACAACGGCAACCACCTCACGGTCTGAGAGGTCCTGATAATCACAAAAGGCCGAGGCAAAAATAAGCCCTGCTGCATTGTCGCCCGCCCCATGGCTGCGGGTGGCAAAGCGCTCTGCTTCATCCAGCGCTGCGATGGAGGTCTGGCCGCGCTGCAGCCGCACTTCATCGAAGCTGTTTATGAGGTCACGCTTATTGCCGTGGTGGTTTTTTAGATAGCCTAGCTCGCCCTTGCCATAGGTGCCACGGCCCGGGCAAACCACCAGCGTTCTTGTGCGAGCCATTAGTTGCCCTCCTTCACGAAGGCGCAAGCCTCGCGAACGATCTCATCTTTGGACGGCAGCGGCACGGTGGCCGCGCGGCCAAGCGGAATGAAACAATCGTCGGCAGCGATGCGCTTTAAAGGCCGCGCGGCGCCAAACTCTTCATAAAGGCTTGTCATCAGGGCTTCACTTAAGGAACCGGTGACGCGGCTTTCATCAACCACGAGAATTTTCTTCGCCTTGCCGATGGCCGTGGTCATGGCTTCTGTCGGCAGGGGCGACAGCCAGCGCAGGTCAATCAGGCGCGCGTTGATGCCGTGCCGTTCTTTAAGCTCCTTCTCCGCCTGACGGCTGAGGAACATGCCATTGCCATAGGTGACGATGGCGAGGTCTTCGCCTTGCCCATAAGTGCCCACGTCGCCGAGCGGGATCGGGGTCGCCTTTGCTGGCGCCACATAGGTGTCAAGCCAAAGGCCATCCTTGGCCTCATGCAGATCGCGGGTCATGTAAAGTGCTATCGGCTCGAGGAAGATGACCACGCGGCCCTCTTCGCGGGCGAGGCGCACACATTCACGCAGCATTTCCACCGCATCGGACCCGCGCGACGGGGTCGCGATGATGACGCCGGGGATATCGCGCAGAGCGGCAAAGGAATTGTCGTTGTGGAAGTGGCCGCCGAAGCCCTTCTGGTAACCGAGACCAGCAATGCGGATCACCATGGGATTAGTGTATTGGCCATTGGAGAAAAAGCTCAAGGTCGAGGCCTCGCCGCGGATCTGATCCGCCGCGTTGTGCACATAGGCCAGGAACTGAATTTCCGGGATCGGCAGAAAGCCGTTGTGGGCGAGGCCAAGGGCAAGACCCAAAATGCTCTGCTCATCCAGAAGCGTATTGATCACCCGGTGATTGCCGAAAGCTTTGGAAAGACCCGCCGTTACGGTATAAACGCCGCCCTTGGGACCAATGTCCTCTCCAGCGAGGATAATATTGTCCTGCTCGGCCATGAGGTCTGTCAGAGCACAGTTGATAAGACGCGCCATGTTTTGCGGCGTTTCAAGCTTGCTCCAATCCCGCCCGAAGACCTCTTCGCGGGCGGCATCCGAGAGTGGCTGAAAATCCTTGCCTTGCCGTTTGGGCGGGATAAGGCTGGCGCGCACCTCTTCGCGGGTTTCCAGCTTGGGCCTTTGAATGGCCTCTTCCGACGCCGCGATAACGCGGGTTTCGATATCGAGATAGAGGCGCTCAATCTCGGCGGCGCTCATAATCCCGCGCCCCATCAACAGGCCGGCGGTATGAAGCAGCGGATCATTGGCCTCCTGGTCCAAAATTTCCTGTCGGGGCATGTAAAGCTCCTGCACATCGGCGCCCGCGTGGCCGTAGAGGCGAACGCAGGACATGTGCAGGAAGGCGGGCATGCGGGTGCGCCGCACATAAGCCTCCACCTCTTTTGCCACCGTGTAGGTCTCCAATGCATCCAGGCCGTTGCAATAGAAATACTTCAGGCCCGGACGGTTTTTGTGGGCGTCCGCCACCCAGCCCGTCGGAGTCTTGGTGGAAATGCCGATGCCATTGTCCTCACAAATAAAGACGATGGGCATGGGAACACCCTGATAGGCGGTCCAGCAAGCGGTGTTGATGGCCCCTTGCGCGGTGGAATGGTTGACGGAGGCGTCACCAAAGGAACACAGCACCACCGCATCGCGTGGCATCACCGCTTCGCGGTGGCAGAGCCGCGCCAGGCCAATGGAATAGGCCGCGCCCATGGCTTTGGGCACATGAGACGCGATTGTGGATGTCTGCGGCGGCACGAAGAGCGCCTTGGAGCCTAAAACCTTATGGCGTCCGCCGGAAATCGGGTCTTCGGCAGAAGCAGCAAAGGAAAGTAGCATGTCCCAGAGCGGCGTGCCGCCCGGCACCTGTTTGGAACGCTCGATCAGAAAAGCGGCATCACGGTAATGCAAAAAAGCCATGTCGGTCGGCCGAAAGGCGGCGGCGATGGCCGCATTGCCCTCATGACCGGAGGAGCCGATGGTGTAGAACCCCTCCCCCTTGGCCTGCATGCGGCGGGAGTGAAT
>SBHG01000149.1 GCA_006226305.1 Alphaproteobacteria bacterium
GCAACAAAAGCCCCATCGGGTGATGCGCCCACGGCGCGAATATCCGACTCATGTCCCGTCAGTTCATGCACGACAGTGCCGTCAGAGATGTTCCAAATGCGCAAGGTGTCGTCCAGCCCCCCGCCAGCGATGAATTGGCTGTCCTTACCGGCAAATGCCACACCATATTGCTTGGTCGGGGCGGTGATTTTTCGGACCAGGCGGCGGCTGCCGACATCCCAGATATAGATGCGTCCGCCTTCATCGGAAGCTGTAATCTGGGTGCCATCATTGTTGAAGTCGACGGAAAGAAGCTTGTCGCCCGCAGTTACGCGCCCCAGTCCGCTGCCGCTTGGCACACGCCAGAGACGCACCGTGCCGTCTTCTGAGGCGGTGGCAAGGGTGTTGCCGTTCGGGCTGAAGTCGAGGCCTGTCACTTTGTCCGAATGGCCGGTGATGAGGGCAATGGATTCGCCGGACTCGACATTCCACAAGCGCACGGTTTTGTCGGCGGAAGCGGTGGCAATGGTCTGGCCGTCTGGTGAGAAAGCGGCGTCATAAACGCTGGCCACATGTCCCTCTAAAGTTCCGACCGGCTTGCGATCCTTGGTCGACCAGATTTGCGCGGTCATGTCGCGTGACGCGGTCACCACCTGTGTGCCGTCCGGGCTGAAACCGGCGCCCCAGACCCAGTGCTCGTGTCCCCCATAGATACCCAGTTCGACACCTGTGCGGGCGTCCCAGAGACGCGCCGTGGTGTCATCGGAGGTTGTGATGATTTCTGTGCCGTCGGCGCTAAAAGCGACACCGTTGATGTCGGCGCCCTCTACACCTTCCATGCGGACGGCCTGAAGGGCGGCGGCATACATACGCCCTTCCAGGAGGACGGGCGCAATGGAAAGCGCGGCGAAAAACAGCAGCGCGAGATAAGAGCGCGGCAGCAGGCGCAGCGACGCGGCCCCCTGAGCCCGATCGGCTTCAAAGGTCGATAATCGGGAGATGAAGACCAAACCGGCAATAGCGCCGACCATGTAGGGTCGATAGGCGTCAAAGACGAAATCAGACAGATAGGCCAATGCGCCAAAGGCGCCGCCGATCAGGACGGTCAGCATCATGGCCTGGAAGAAGAGCTTCATGCGCATCCGCTGGCCGGTCACCATGGCGCTGCGTCGTCGACGTCGTCTGGGTTGGGCTTGAACGGTCTGGCGCTCGGGCGCGGGCTCCGGCGCGGAGGGTTCCTCAACCACGTCAGGCTCTTCGTGGACAACCGGCTTCGGTTTTTTGGTCGGTTTGACGGGTTTGGCTTTGCGACCGTATTTGACCGCGTCCTGAACCACGTCCAAAAATTCCTGAAGGGCTGGATCCTTGCGCTTGCCGTGCCAACGGGTCAGGTCAGCGGTTTGGATCTGGCGAAATCCAAGCGGAATGTCGACAAGATCAAACAGCGCGGGAACGAGGGCCCCACGCTGAGCGCCTTCGTCGGCTTCGTCCCAAACAAAGCGTGAGGCTACAGAGTGAGCCGACCAGACCACCACAACAACGCGCGCATTTTCGAGTGCCTGGGCGATTTCAAAACGAAACTCTGTCCCGGTGCGGATTTTTGGGTCCCACCAGACATCAATCCCGCGCGCGCGCATGGCTTCGACAAGCTTTTCAACACGATCCTTGTCGTTGCGTGAATAGGAAATGAAAACGTCTGACATATGCCCCCGCACCCCGCAGATTTAGCGGTTACCATAACATGGGAAAACTCCGGACGCCAATCAATAGGTCAGTATTTCTGCGGGTTTTTGGTGGAAATACGCGAAATGTCCAGTCATTAGGCGGGCAGAGATAAGGGTTTGCTACTAAAGACGAATTTCCAGTCGACAATCTCCACCATCATGGTTTCGGTCGCGGTTTCAATATTTCGGCGCAAATCCCTCAGATTCGGCGGGGCATTTTCGGCATAAAGCGCCAATTCGTCCCGGGTTACCGCCAGGCGGCGGGACATGGCGTGAGAGCGGCTGGCGGTGGAGGCAAATTCGCCTTGCACCCGGATGCCAAAGGTCGCCGCCCCAAGGGCGGGGAAAAAGGCGGTTGCCGCCGTGACAAATCCCTTCAGAGCTTTGGTGAGTTTATAGGCAAGCCCGTGGTCATTGAATTTTGAGATGATCAGGAGGCCCAGAAAACTGATGCAAATGGCAAGCGTTGCCGCGAAGAGATATTCGCCGGTTTTGTGCAGCGCATGCTCCATATGTTCGAGCGTGTGGCTCTTGGCGGCGTGATAGGAAATCTGCGGGCTGAGTTCATCGTCGATGTAAGAGCGGGTCAGTTCCTCGCGAAAGACTTCGGTGCACTCGATGTGCGCCATGCCAAGTTCGCGAACAGTGGCCTGATAATACCATTGCACCCAGGAATCCGATCCAAGGGAGGTTTCGTTTTGCTGCTGGGCGCGGGAATCTCTGGACTGACCGCCTGACAGATAAAGATAGCGCAGGTGGCGCAACTGTTCAGCAAGCTGACGATAATCGATCCATCTTTCGTGCCAACGATTGCGTTTTCCGCGCAAGGTGATGAGAAGCACCGCAAGAATGGTGATGACCTCAACGGAGATCCAGATGAATTTCCAGCCGCCAGTGAGGATTTCCATGAGCGCCAACAAGACCGCAAAGGCGCTCAGGAAATAATTCATTGAATAGGATGAGCGGTAGATGTCGGCATAATGGAGCGCCAGGTTGTCGGCCCAGCAAAAGCGCGACAAGAGCACTTCTTCCATCTGGGTGAATGCGCGTGTGCCGACCGAAGGTAGCTTGGTGGCCAATTCGTGATACATTTCCTGGGTGCGCGGCAAATAGGGATCTTTGCGGATGGAAATGCCGCGTGGTTTTGACAGGGTGAGGAGGCTCTCCATCAGGCGATAGAAGACACCGTAATTGGTTCGCCGCTCCGTTTCGCTCAGGTATATCTCAAGGGCGAGTTGTTCTTCACTGAGCTCAGGGTCATCGGACTCTCTGCCGCGCATAAAAGGCGGCTGCAGTTCGTGGCTGACAATATTGGCCAGCTCCGGCAGCGGCTTATCGCAGGTCAGCTCCTCAGACAAAAGACAGGCGGGCATGGGCTCGTCGGCATGGATCCAGACTACGGGGATGCCCTGTTGCACGGCGGCTTCGACGATCATGCCCGTGCCGCCGACACCGCGCGCGCCTTCGCCATCCCAAACCGCAATGAGGACGTCCGATTGCTTGAGGGTCATGTAACCGGCGGCCAGATAGGCAGTGGCTTCATCGCGGTCAGAGGTGCGCCCGCCATCCAGCTCAAAAATACTGGTGGCATTGGCGAGAAACGCTTCCAGCTCCCTGCGGGCGTCGGGCTCAAAGTCCGTGGCATATTCGGTTTTGTGAAATGGAATGGGTGCGTGCAGCTCAAAGGCATAAGACAGGGCGACCTGAGCCGCCAGTGAATCAGCGCCGTCTGCCAGGGGTGTGATCAATCGGACGACCGGCGCGTCGGCTTCATAATAGGCTGAAAAATCCTGGTGGGCCGATTTGACGGCCTGATCGACGATGGTAAACACCGAACCAATTTCTTTTTCAATGCGGGCGATCTGGTCATTCTTGAGGCGATTGCGCCGGTGGCCGGTGATGCCAACCCGGTAAGCCATTTTGGGGCGCGGCGGGTGTGTCAGTCCTGTCATGAAATGCCTTGTCAGTTTGGAAGCCCTCTGTGACGCCAGAGGAGGTAACAGAATCGGGGGTCACGCAATTTCACCACTATACCCGGGAGGAGGGGGAGATCAACAAGCGGCAAAACCGATCTTGACCCCTCGACACTTGCAAGATGGGCCTTAAGCTTTAATCTTACCGGTTCACGATCTAAAGAAGGGGATCCGCCACATGTCACAACCAACCACCTCCGAGTCGGTCAAAGTTGCCGTCATCCAGCGACCGCCTGTGCTCCTGGATCTGAAAGCGTCTTTGGCCGCGGCTGTCGCATCTGTTGAAGAGGCGGCACGGGAAGGCGCAAAGCTCCTGGTTTTCCCCGAAACCTATCTGCCTGGTTATCCGACCTGGATCTGGCGTCTGAGGCCGGGCGGCGACGGCGGGTTGACCGGTCAGATCCACGCCCGATTGCGGGACAATGCGGTGGATATTGACCACGGCGATCTGACGCCGATTTGTGAAGCGGCGGCCAAGCACGGTGTTGTCATTGTCATGGGTCTTAATGAGCTCGACAGCCAATACTCCGGCACGACGCTCTATAATTCTCTCGTTTTTATCGATGCGGATGGGCGCATTGCCAATCGCCATCGCAAGGTAATGCCCACCAACCCTGAACGCATGGTCTGGGGGCAGGGCGATGGCTCGGGGCTGAATGTGGTGGATACGGCGGTGGGGCGCGTGGGCGGGCTCATCTGCTGGGAAAACTACATGCCGCTCGCGCGCTTTGCGCTTTATGCCCAGGACATCGACATTTATGTGGCCCCGACCTGGGACACTGGCGAGAGCTGGATTGCGACGATGCGGCACATTGCCAAGGAAGGGGGCTGCTGGGTCATCGGCACGGCGACCGCCATGGAGGGCAAGGATGTGCCGGCTGATTTTCCCGGCCGCGATGAGCTCTTTACCGATGATGAATGGATCAACGATGGTGATGCGGTGATCGTCAAGCCCATGGGGGGCCTTCTTGCGGGGCCGCACACCCGCGACAAAACTATTCTTTACGGCGAGATCGATGTGGATGCGGCACGGCGGGCGCGGCGCTCACTCGATGTGGCGGGCCACTATGGGCGGCCGGATCTTTTCAAGCTCGATGTTAACCGCAAACCCTTGCCGCCGGTCAGTTTTGAGGATTGAAGTCGGCGCGCACCGCCGCAGGCCCGCCTGATGTCTCTTGAGTTTTTGGTGTATGGCGCGTATCAAAATCCCCAGCGGCCCCGTAGCTCAGGTGGATAGAGCACCAGATTCCTAATCTGGGGGCCACAGGTTCGAATCCTGTCGGGGTCGCCAGCTCACATCCGGCCACAGGTTCGCTCCGCGGGAAAACAGTCTCCCAGACTGTTTTCTTCTCAGCTGCGCCCTGTCGGGGTCGCCAGCTCACATCCGGCCACAGGTTCGCTCCGCGGGAAAACAGTCTCCCAGACTGTTTTCTTTTCCGCTGCGCCCTGTCGGGGTCGCCAGCACTTTTGAGGATCTCGTTTCCTTGAAAGGTCGATCATCGGCCCGGTCATTTCAAGATTATCTAAAATTGCGGCGCGTTTGTGCAAAGGAGTCTTAAGCCCAGCTGGTCATGGTTGTGGCTGGGTTGAATCTTTGAGGATTAAATCCGGACCCCGGCCGATGTTTTGAAGTGAAGGATCCCCGAAAATGACTGCCTTTTACCCCTTGAAAAAAGCTCTCGCGATGTGTCTTGCTGGCCAATTGATCCTGGCGTCGAGCCTTTGCACGGCCGCTCAGGCTGAGATGGTAACCACGCAGAATGTTCTCAAGAAATACGCGGCAACAATGGACCGCGCCTTTTTGATGGACGAATTGCAGCGTGAAGAAGTGCGCAAGCAGTTGATTGCGCTTGGTGTCGACCCCATGGAGGCAGAGGCACGGCTTGCGGTTTTGTCGGATGCAGAAATCGCCTCGCTTGTGGCGCAATATAAAGAAGACGCGGCGGGCGGCAACGGGGTTGTTGGCGCCATGCTCACGGTCTTCATTATTCTTCTGGTGACGGATTTACTTTGTATGACCAAGGTGTTTAGCTTCACGCGATGCGTAAACTAAAGAACCATTCCAGATCATGGGCACGGGCCGGCGTTGTGGCGCTGTCTCTGGCCCTTTCCGCCTGCGCCACCTCCACGCCAGGCCCGACAGGGTCGGCGGGTGTTGTGGCGCCGCGCGGCACGCCGTCCCATGTCTTTCTGGCCGGCGTACCGCTGATCGAACAAAAGGACGATTATTGCGGACCGGCATCGCTGGCCATGGCGCTCGCCTGGGTTGGGCCCAAAGTGTCGCAAGACGAGGTGGCGGATCAGGTCTTTAGTCCCGGCGCGCAAGGGGCTTATCGCGCCGACCTGATGGGTAGCGCGCGCCGTCACGGGCAATTGGCGGTCACCTTAAGCGTGCCCTCAGATCTTTACCGGGAAGTGGGCGCGGGCAATCCGGTGATTGTGTTCCAAAACCTCGGTCTCGACGCGGTGCCGGTCTGGCATTACTCCGTGGTTGTGGGGTTTGATTTGGTCGACAGATTTGTCCTCGTCCATTCCGGCAAAGCGGAAATGGAAAAGATCGAAACGGCGGCTTTTGAGCGCACCTGGGCGCGCGGTGATTATTGGGGAATGGTCGTGGTCTCTCCTGGCGTTCTGCCGGCAAGTGCGGATCGCGACGAGGTGCTGCACGGGGCCGCGGCGCTTGAAAGCCTCGGCAATTATGAGGCGGCCACCATGGTCTATCAGGCGGGCCGCCAAAGATGGCCGGACAGCTGGATGTGGTCCTTCGGGGAGGGCAATGTGGCCTATGCGCAGGGCGATCTTATGGGCGCCATCACGGCCTATGAGGCGGCGCTCGACATTGACCCCACCATACCGGAAGTTAAACAAAACCTAGATGAGGTTTTCAAGGAGCTGACCGCAAAGGTGAGCAAGTCTTAAGTTACCCCTTCGGGTGCACCTGCACGTTCAAAGTCTTGATGCCGTGGACGAAGGAGTGCTCAAGGCGGTCGGGCTTGCCAAGCACTTCGATGCGGTCAAAGCGTTTGAGGAT
>SBHG01000050.1 GCA_006226305.1 Alphaproteobacteria bacterium
CTTTTGCGGGCCAGGCCGAGGGCGCGTAGCTCAGTGGGAGAGCACTACGTTGACATCGTAGGGGTCGCTGGTTCAATCCCAGCCGCGCCCACCATTCTTCAAGTTTTTGCAATTGATTGAACCCGCTTGGTCGCTGGTTGCTCGGCGGGCAATCGGTCCCCCGGACCGCTTGCTTGTCCGCCTCAACCCGAGCCGCGCCCACCATTCTTCAAGTTTTTGCAATTGATTGAACCAGCTTGGTCGCTGGTTGCTCGGTGGGCAATCGGTCCCCCGGACCGCTTGCTTATCCGCCTCGACCCGAGCCGCGCCCACCATTCTTCAAAGTTTTTGCAATTGATTGAACCAGCTTGGTCGCTGGTTGCTCGGCGGGCAATCGGTCCCCCGGACCGCTTGCTTGTCCGCCTCGACCCGAGCCGCGCCCACCATTTTCGCAAAACCCATCGATTGATTGAACCAGTGGTCGCTGGTTGCTCGGCGGGCAATCGGTCCCCCGGACCGCTTGCTTATCCGCCTCGACCCGAGCCGCGCCCACCATTCTTCAAAGTTTTTGCAATTGATTGAACCCGCTTGGTCGCTGGTTGCTCGGCGGGCAATCGGTCCCCCGGACCGCTTGCTTGTCCGCCTCGACCCGAGCCGCGCCCGCATGTTTCGATCCGGATATCACATTTGTTTCGGTGTGGTCGCCACGCGCCTTGGTGCTATGATAGGGGAGTCTTGGTTGCCTTGCCAGTCTCAAGCCGAGTGGCCGCACCACAATCATCCTCACCCAACTTATCCAGCGGCGGCGGTGGCCCATAATGGGGATGCCTGGGCGACGGCTAGCTTGTCGTCGAGCCAGTTCAAGAGATTGTTGGCGGTTTCGGCATAGCTAGCCTCGACCATTAGGTTGTGGGCGGCGCGTGGGACGCAGATATAGTCGGCGCCGATGCGGGCGGCTGACTTGCGCGCGCCTTTCTCCGTTATGAGCCGGTCCTGTTCACCGGCAATCCATAGAAGTGGCGTTTTAAACTCGGTTTTGGGAGACCAGAAGGGGGGGTTGTGTTGCAGGAGCAAAAGGCCGGATTCCCGGTCGAGGCGTTGATAAAGCTCGCGGGGAGTTAAAAGCGCATCGTGGCTGATAAAAGATTGCGCGGCGCGTTCGGGATTGCGCACGAAAGGTCGGGCTGACAAACAAAGCGCCCAAAGTGCCCCTATAGGGTCGCGCCGCATCATCGGAAGCAGACCATTGGCATAAGTGCTGCGCAATGTCCAAGGCGCCAGTAAAACAGCGGCAGGCAGATCATCGCGGTCCTGCTTCAAAAATCGCTGAACCAGCGCGCCCCCCATTGAATGACCAATAAGAACGGGTGCCGTCTCCAAGCGATCGACTTCCTGGCGGAGAAACTTTCGATAGTAACCGAGCGTGCAAAAAGGAATGGGGCGCTGGGTCGGAGAGCCGCCGTGGCCTGGCAGTGAAAAGGCGTGGCTTTCATACCCCGCGCGGGCGAAGATTTCCTGCCAGTGGGACCAGACCCATGCGCCGTGCCACATGCCATGCTGTAAAAGAAGGGGCGTCCGGCAAGATGGAGCAAAGGGTCGATAGGATATCCGCTCAACCCCATCAGTCACAGAATGGTGAACGGTAAAGCCGTCACGCTCAAACACCTTATCCATTCTGACGCACCTAACATGAAAACAAAAGTTGTTTGGACAATTACCATACAACCGGTTTACAAGACCTTACCGGATCCCGCGTTAACCGTAATTGTCCACAAGAGTTTTAGGGGGAGAGGGGGCCTTCCGGCTCAAATTACTCGGCGGCCTTGCTGGTATCCAGCGTTGACGCGATGGTGCGCAACAAACCCTCCAGAGAAATTGGTTTGGCAAGGTATCCATCCATGCCTGCTTCCTCGCAGCGCGCGCGGTCATCGGCCAGGGCATTTGCGGTTAAGGCGACAATGCGCACATCACGAAGTTGGTCCTCGCGCGCACGAATGCGCCGTGTGGTTTCAAGGCCGTCCAGAAACGGCATTTGAATATCCATCAAAATAAGATCGGCGTCCTCCTGCTCAAGGATGTCGATGACATCGTAGCCATTGGAGGCAAATCTCAATTTCGCGGTCGTGCGCGAGAGCATGGACTCCAACACCTGACGGTTTACTTTGTTGTCTTCGGCGACGATGATTTTTAACGGGTTGGTTTGGTCGGTGAACTGCGGCCAGGCGGTAATATTGACTTCTCCGTTTGCGCCATCAGCCTCGGCCTGATCGGCCTTGCCGCAATAGATGTCAAAATAGAAACGGCTACCTGCCCCTTGTGTGCTTTCAAAACCAATCTCACCGCCCATGCGCGTTACAAACTCTTTTGAGATGGCCAGTCCCAAACCGGTGCCGCCGTAATTGCGTGTTGTGGACTCATCGGCCTGCGAAAATTTCTCAAACAGTCTGTCCTGGGCAGATTGCGCGATGCCAATACCGGTATCGCGCACAATAAAGTAAAGTCGGTGGCCATTGCCTTCGTTCTCGATGCGTGATTTTACCGAAATGGTGCCCGACTCGGTAAACTTCAGGGCATTTGAAATCAGATTTGACAGAACCTGCTGGGCTCGGCCGGGATCGCCCATAACTTTAAGGTGATCCTCGCCGGATGAGTCCCAATTAAAGGTCAAGCCTTTCGATTCAATGAGAGACTGCCAAAGTGCGCAGGTTTGTGTTTCCAACTGACGGAGCGTGAATGGAATGGTTTCGAGTTTGACCTGACCGGCCTCAATCTTTGAGAGGTCGAGAATGTCGTTGAGCAGTTCAAGCAGAACCTGACCTGATTGCTGTATGGTTTCCACCTGGGACCGGTGTTCTTCAGGCAAATGGTCCTGCAGCAAAGACTGTGTCATGCCGATGATGCCGTTCATCGGCGTTCGTATTTCATGACTCATGGTGGCCAGGAAATTTGACTTTGCCTGGTTGGCGGCGATGGCTTCGTCGGTTGCTTTTTTGAGTTCCTCTGTTCGGCTTTTGACCTTTGCCTCCAGTGAGGTGTTCGCCTTGATGAGTTGCTCGGTCAGCTGAGTTTGCTCGCGACCGGACCGGATAAGACGCATGAGAAGGAAAACGATATAGCAGGCGAAAATTGCGGTCACGACATAGAGCATGATTGTCAAAAAGTCAGCGCGTCTTTGTTGGGCTTTCAACGTGTCGTCGACGACCTGGACGAAATTTAGCCAGGCGGGGCTGTCGTTACCGGAGATGTCATTTGGATCAATGGCCTGAATAGTGGCCATGATCTTCGCTAACGCGTGAGCGTCCTTTATCAATTGATCTATCTGGCGCCGCGTATTGGTGTCGGCGTTGCGGGCGGCGCGAGAAATATTGTCGGTCTTTTTTCGGACGGCGCTATTGATTTCATCGGGCTTGGCAAATTCAACATCACCGAGGGTGTGAACCAAACTTACGATCGATATCCCAATCTGATCTTCCCCCGTGCCTTCGAGATGCTCGTATACATTTGCAACGCCAATGTAAAAGTCTGTAGATTGACTTTCGAGGGTGAGGATATTTTCAAGAAACGCCTCTAGCTTGCCTGCCAGATCCTCGAATTCAACACGATAGGCATCAAATGCGATGACGATCTGGTCGCGGCGATAAAAGTTACGCTCGTTCAATGTTGACCGGGTTTCGGAGACAAGTTCTCGGTGATGGTGGATGTCGTTTCTAAAGTGCGCTGGTTCGGGGCCCCGATTGGACTTGAAGGCGATGATCTCATGCTCAAAACTATTCAGATTGTTCTGCATGGTCTGAACGATCATCGATAGTTCTGCCGAGCTGTTGTTCTTGATATTGATAAACCCGAGAAATACGACTGTGGCGGCCATAAAGGAGGCGCCGAGAATAGCCAGCTGGATGCGTTCTAAGGGGGGGCTTGTTCGGGGCTTGGTCATTATTTAACACTCTTGCGCAGGTAGCTGCGGGCTTCGTGGGAGATGCGCAAAAGGGCGGGTAGTACAAGCAACGTGCAGATCAGTGACCAGGTGATCCCGATCGTGAGCAGTGTGCCCATTGAAGCGATCCCTTTGTGCGGTGAGAGTGACAAACTTGCAAAAGCGCCAATGGTTGTCAGGGATGACAGAAGTATGGCCTGCGGCGTGCTGGAAGCCACAACTTCCGTGGGGGAGTGCTCTTCCTTGGCGCGCAAAACAAAATGAATGGCGCTGTCGACCCCCAGCCCAAAGATCAGGGGTATGGCGATCACATTTGCAAAGTTGAAGGGAATGCCGAAGTAATTGGCTGTCGCGATGGTCAGCAGACCCGCCAGAATAATCGGAACGAGAACCAGCGAGGTGTCGTGGGTGTTGCGTAAAACAAGAAACAGCAGAAGCGTGATGGCGAAAAACGCATAAAGCCCCGCCTGGATAAAGGAGGCCACGACAATCTCGCCGACACCGGTCTCTATGACGGGGCGGCCGGTTGCTTGAGGGGCCAGAGGCTTCACCGCCTGCACAAAGCGGGTCAGCGCCTTGACGTCAACAATATCCTCGGCAGGGAAAACCGAAATGCGCACCTCGCCATCGGCGGCGACAAGTCTGTCCTTAAGTGCCTGGGGAAGATCATCCAAACCATAAGGCTCGGCTTGCAGGAGTAGTTGCAGCCGTTCGATCTGCTTGAGAGCTGTTCCGGTCAGTCCTTCTTCCACACGGGAGAGCCTGGCGGCGGCATCCGGTGAATTGAGTATGGCATTAAAGGCATCCGCAACCTCTTCAAGGGCTGCCAACGCTTCGCGGTCCTGTCCGGTCGCGGTTGCCAGTTGGTCGACAAAGTCTTGGGCGGCGGCAAGGCGTTCTGCTTCTGTGAGTGGTGGCTGCGGGGTGATCTGCAAAGCGGGCCCCAAGAAAAATGTAGCGTCCTCGAGGATGTAGAGTTTTTCTTCCTGATCCTGGGCGACATAAGTCAGGGGTGTTCGCACTTCTGACACTTCAGGCAGCTGGCTGAGCTGATGCTTCAGAATTTCGCCGGCTTCAAGGTTGGGGGCGAGGGCCATGATGATGAAGTCGGACTCGATTTTTTGTTCCTGCAGAAAAGCTAGCGCCTGCACGGATTGCGCGCCAGGGTCGCGAATGGACATGACCGAGAAGTTGAACTGCACACCGGTCAGGGCCACGTAGATACCGCCGATGATCCCAAAGACAGCTCCGAGAAATGCGAAGCGCCGCTTGGGCGATATCAAGGCGCCAAGAGGGTGCAAAAGGGGTTTGCGGATTTCGGCCTGTTCAGAGTGAACAAGGGTGAGTGTGGCGGGCAAAACTGTAAAGGCGGCAACGAGCGCAAACCCCATGCCACCCGCAGCGATCAGCCCGAGTTCGGCGATCCCTAGAAACGCGGTTGGTACGAAAGCGGCAAATCCGATAGCCGTTGTCAGGGCGCAAAGGGTTACGGCACCGCCTGTGGTTCTGGCGGCTTTGCCTATGGCCTCGAAATGGACCATGCCTTTCATCAGGTATTCACGATACCGCAGACAAACGTGTAAGGCATGGGCAACACCTAGGCCGATAAACAAAACCGCAAAGGTTGCGGAAATCAGATTGAGGCTGCCGACCGCTACGGCGGCAAAGCCCAATGACCAGGCAAGGCCCGCCACCAATGTCACCAAAATGGCAAAGTTCATGCGCAAGGAAGGCAATCCGAGAAACAGGATAAAGCCGAGGCAAAGGAGCGAGACGGTCCCCGCCAGACCAACCCCGCGCTTGGCGGTTTCGATTTCGTCGTAAGCCAGGGCGAGGCGCCCTGTTACCGATATGCTCGCGCCCGGACGAGAGGTATCCGGTTCAGCGGCGAGTTCGCGCAGGCGTTTAACCATGCGCCTCTCGACCATGACATCGCGTTCCAAAGGAGGCTGGACCATGAGGATGCGAATGCGCGCGCGCGCGTCATCAGCGCCCATCATCTGGCTCGACCAGGAAAGATTGAGATCGCGGCCTTCGGCGAGATCGGTCACGGCGGCGGCGGTCTCTTCCATCATCTGGGTAAAGGCAGGGGGCAGATCGTTGCCGCTTTCAAGGGCGGTGACGCCGACATCGACGAGGCTGAAAAACCCTTTAAGGTTGGGCTCTCTTGACAGAGCCGCCAGAGCCGGCTGGGCCTTGGCCAGGCGATCGACCAAGGTATTTAATTCATCGACATCGAGGAAGAGCAGCGCGTTGCGTTTGAAGAAAGGGTCTTCTTCGGGGTAGTAGACCGAGGCAAACAGCTCAGGCTCGGCGCGAAGTTTTGCCGCCATGGTGGCTGCCAGATCTTCAGCGTCGTCCATATTGGCTGCATCAATGACCACCAGCAGGGTGTCTTTGAGCTGAGGAAAGACCTCGTAGAAGTGATCGATATCGTCAAAGAAGGGCTGGTCCTGGGCCACCAGGCCCTCCTGGCCGGCTTCAAAGGTGAGCTGATGGGCGGCGAGCCACCCGCAATAGACGATGGACAGGGCCGCCAGAGCCAATGCGATGATGGCATGGCGGGCACACAGATCCGCAACGCCCCCGCCAAATGCGCGCCCTGATATTTTTCCGCTCCCCTGCGACAAGAACTCGCTCTCTTTTTTAGCTCTGTGATAATCCGGTTGTCTGGTCAAATTACCGGCTGCACCCCGGTCTGTCAGCAAAATGTGCCGGGTGGATCGGCAGAAAGTGCCGATTTTTCCCGATTTTGCGCGGATGGACGCTTCCTGCTCGCAGATCCGGACATTTGCCCCTAGAATGAGGTGACTGACGGGACTGAGACAGGGGGAGTCGATGCGTTTCAATCGCCGAATTTTGGCAGTTTTCTTGGGGGTTTTGGTTTTCAGCTGGTCTCACGGTGCGGCTGTGGCCGAGGTCGAGGCTGAGGGGTTATCCTCGCCAGAGGCGACCATTGCCGGATTTAATGCGGCCATTGTGGAGGCGATCAATACCCCCGAGGAAGCCGGTTTTGATGTACGTCAGGCGATTATGAGAGATGCTGTGGGCGAGGCATTTGACATGCCGGTTCTGGCCCGGCGGACTATGAGCCGAACGGTTTGGAGCAGCTGGAGTTCAGATCAAAAGCGCCTTTATGTGGAAACCCTGCAATCCTATCAGGCCGCGGTTCTGGCGGACCGGTTTAAGCCGGGGGCGGATGTGACGTTTGAAATCGACGGGGTAGAAAACAGCGTGCAAGGCACCAAGCTGGTCAAAACGCGCATTCTGCGGCCCGATGATGAGGACGTTAAACTCAACTATCTCACAGCTCATCGGGAGGCGCTTTGGCGGGTTGTGGATATTTATCTTAACTCGACAATATCCGAAGTTGCTATGCGTCGATCTGAATATTCCGCCATTGTCGCCGAACAGGGATTTGATGGGCTGATTGCAGCACTGAATGCGCAAATCGAAGCTATCGTCATGTCTCACGCCATGACAGGCCAGGGCGCAAGCCCCTCTCAGGAGTTACCCGCAGCTTTAGCCGAGTAAGAACGGAGAGCCAGGGTTAAGAGCCAGGGTTCTTTATTGCGGCAGATTTTCCAGAAGGAATGCCAGGAGGTTTTCTCCCATAACCGCGCGGATCTCTTCGTCCGTAAAGCCTTGCTCAAGCATGGTCTGCGTCAAAATGACGATCTCTGACGTGTCAAAGGTGGTGGTCGTTGTGCCGTCATAATCTGAACCCAGCGCCACATGGCTTACGCCGACCAGATTAATCCCGTGACGTATGTTGCGTACAATGCTTTCAGGGCTGGGGTCGCAGACCGCGCCATCCCAGTAACCGACCCCGATAAGTCCGCCTTTTTCAGCAATTTGAACCATTAGTTCATCAGAAATATTGCGCGGCGATTGGCAGGCGCCATTGAACCCAGTATGGGACAGAATGATGGGGCGGGTTGCGATGCTCAGAACATCACGAACGGAAGCCTCTGAGGAATGGGCAACGTCGATGATGGCGCCTTCTGCCTCAATGGCCCGAACCACCTGTTCGCCAAAATCCGTCAACCCCGATTTTGAGGTGCCATGAAGTGATCCGCCCAGGGCGTTGTCGAAAAAATGATGCAGACCGAAGAGGCGGTATCCGGCCTCGTGAAGCGTCCTGACATTGTCAAGGTTCTGGTCAAGTGCGTGAGAGCCCTCAATTGCCAAAACAGCGGCGACAAGTTTGGGATTGTCTTGCCTTCTGGCCAGGGCGACGGCGAGGTCGTTGGCGGTGCGGATCACCGTGATATCGTCTGGATAATGGGTGGCTAGTCGGTGAAGTTTTTCAGATTGAAAAAGCGCTCGCTCGGTCAGGCTCGTCCAGGTTCGAGGCGGCCACATCTGCGCGACGGCCAATAGCGTGATGTTGTCGCTGTCGGAGGTGTTGGAATCGTAATTTTGTCCCTTGGGTGATTTTGTTACGGCCGGGAAAATTTGTATAAAGACATTTCCATCCTGCAGTCGGGGGATGTCCACATGCCCGAGGCGTGAACGTTTGGCGATATTTCGTTTCCACAACAGGCTGTCGGAGTGTAGATCGCCAATGACGAGCGTGCGGTGAAGTGCCGCTGCATCCTCACTAATGGGATAGGGGGCATGGGGCTCAACCTTGTTCATGGTCGATTCAAGGTAGGGCGGCAGAAAAAAAGCCGCCAGAACAAGGGCGAGGACGATTAGTCCTGCCAAACCCATAACAAACTTGCGAAACATGTGATCTTCCCCCCTCGCGATCGCGTGGCCACTTTGTTAATCTTGGGCAGTATAAGCGCGACGGAGTTACTTTCAAAGAGATTGCATTTGGTGGCAAAGAGATTGCGTTTGGTGGCGCCCGGCCCTGTTAGGGCGCTTGAACCGGGAGGTGCCGGGTCGTATCGTCCCAAGAGGCGCCAACCAGCGGGGAGCGGACATGTTCAGAAATCGGGTTAAGATCCTTCGGCTTGTGGGCTTTGATGTCTATGTCGATGCAAGTTGGCTTATTCTCGCTGCCCTGGTGACCTGGTCTTTGGCCACAGGATATTTCCCCGCTGCCCAGAAGGGCTTTGAGGCCTCTGTCTATTGGGCGATGGGGCTTGCCGGGGCTATGGGCCTGTTCGTGTCCATTGTTTTGCATGAGTTGTCGCATTCCGTCGTTGCGCGCGGATTTGGCATGAAGATCCGCGGGATTACGCTGTTTATTTTTGGGGGTGTGGCCGAGCTTCAGGATGAGCCACCGAGCGCGGTGGCGGAGTTTTTTGTCGCCATCGCCGGGCCCTTGGCGTCCTTTGCTCTGGCCTTTTTGTTTAGCTGGCTCTCTGGCGCGGGCGGTGAAGCGAGTGCGGCAAATCCCGCCAATCTGGTGGCGGGATATCTCGGTCTGATCAATCTGGTTTTGGCCATGTTCAACCTCTTGCCGGCCTTTCCGTTGGATGGGGGGCGGGTGTTCCGTGCGGCCTTGTGGTTTTTTCGGGGCGATATGCGGTCGGCCACTTTGACCGCGGCTAATTTTGGAAACTTCTTTGGGCTGTTTTTCATCGTCAGCGGCTTTGCCTTTATCTTCATGGGAAATTTTGTCGGTGGCATTTGGTGGGCCTTGATTGGCCTGATGCTGCGCGGCGCGGCGCAGGGCGCGATGCAGGATCAGCTGGCGCGGGAGCATTTTGAAGGTGAGCCGGTGTCCCGTTTCATGGTGCTTGATCTGATTAGCGTTCCGCCGGACATTTCCATTCAGGCCTTCATTGACGACTATCTCTACCGGCACTTCCACGACGTTTATCCAGTGGTGGATAACGGACGGGTTCTGGGACTTGTCGCGGCTAAGGAAGTGAAAGCGATTGCGCGGGATGTCTGGGGAACGACTCATATCCGCGACATCCTTCATCCTTTGTCGCCTGAAAATTCGGTGCATCCGGACACCGACGCCATGCAGGCGCTGGCGCTCATGACCCGTACCGGCAATTACCGATTGCTGGTGGTGGATGGCGAGCGGCTCATAGGTCTTGTGACCATGAAGGACCTGATGCGTTTGTTTGAAATGAAAATTGATCTGTCCAGATAAGGAATGAAATATGGATCTGCAATTGAAGGGTAAAAATGCCATCGTTTTGGGAGGCACCCGGGGTATTGGACGGGCGATCGCCGAGGAGCTCGCAGATGAGGGCTGCAATGTGGCTATTTGCGCTCGCAATGATGGACAGATCAGGGAGGCCGTGGAAAAGCTCTCGGCCAAAGGCGTTTCGGCATCGGGGGCCGCTGTGGACATTGCCGATCATGAGGCGCTTGGCGCCTGGGTGGCGGCCAGTGCGCAGGCTATGGGCGGCCTTGATATTCTGGTTTCCAATGCCAGCGCTCTGGTGCAGGGCGCGGATGCGGCGAGCTGGCAGAAAATGCTGGATGTGGACATGTTGGGCGCGGTCACGGCGGTGGATGCGGCTTTGCCTTTTTTAAAGGAGGCGGCGGCGAAAACCGGAGACGCCTCGATTGTCGCCATTTCCTCTGTTTCGTCAGTTAATTCTGACAGCCCCAGTTCCTATGGCGCCATGAAGGCGGCGCTGATTCACTATATGCGCGGAGTGGCCAAGTCCCAGGCTTCGGCTCATGTGCGCGCGAATGTGGTTTCGCCAGGCACGGTTTATTTTAAAGGCGGTGTCTGGCACATGGTTGAAGAGAATATGCCGGAGATGTTTGAGAATGCGATGAGCCGCAACCCCACCGGCCGCATGGCAGCCCCGGAGGATATTTCGCACGCCACTGTTTTTCTGGCGAGCCCATTGTCGTCGTTTACAACCGGCATCAACATGGTTGTGGATGGCGCGATTACCAATCGGGTGAATTTCTAGAGCCAACCGGTGATCCACCTGTGAATGTAATAACCAGCGACCAAGAGGCCGATCCCCGAGACATAAGCTACCGGAAAACTGATGGCCAATCGTTCGGCGGCCAAAAAGGGAACGAAGAATAATAAAGAAACGGGGATTGCGACAAATATGCTTTTGGCGAAGAGAACGCTGCTTTCCGGGTCTTTATACTCTGCATAGGAAAAGATGAGCGCCAGAAGGGTGCTGATCGGTAGGGCGATAATAAACCCTGCCAGCTCGGGGCGCTTGCCCGCGAGCCAGGAGGCAAATGAGATGATCAGGGCGGCAAGCAGGGTCTTGGCGGCGAAAATCATTGGGCTTCCTTCCAAATTCAGCGAATAAAGGGCATGAAACTACGCCCGAGTGGACATTTGTCACTTGATATGAACAGTTGTCCCACTCATTTTGGTGCCACAGCGAGGCGGTAAGAACAATCCATGACTGACCAGAAATCGAAGATTATTGACGAACTTTACGATCCCAATGACCCGCGTCCCCTGGAGGACGTGCTGGCGTTGCTCGATCTTGAAACCCTGGAAGAGAATCTGTTTCGAGGGGTCAGCCCACAGTCCAGCTGGCAGCGTGTGTTCGGGGGTCAGGTGATCGGTCAGGCCATGGTTGCGGCGGGCCGCACGGTGGATGACCGGGTGGCCCATTCTCTGCACGCCTATTTTTTGCGGCCGGGGGATCCCCAGGTGCCTATTATTTATGAGGTCGACCGCATCCGCGATGGGCGCAGTTTTACCACACGCACGGTGACCGCCATTCAGCACGGGCGCGCGATATTCTCCATGGGCATTTCCTATCAGATCCAGGAAGGCGGCCTCGAACACCAGTTCGATATGCCTGATGTGCCGGGCCCTGAAGATCTGCCTTCGGATCTGGAAATTCGCCGCCAGGAGGCGGAGCGTCTGCCAGAGGAAATGCGGGCCCGTTGGCTGCGTCCTCGTCCGATTGAGATCCGGCATGTGGAGCCGCGTGATTTTTTGAACCCAGGCAAGGGTGAGCCGCGTAACCATGTCTGGTTTCGTGCCGTGGCACCCATGCCTGACGATATGTTGTTGCAGCAATGTGTGCTGGCTTATGCCTCTGACATGACGTTGCTCGATACCTGCATATTGCCGCACGGGATTTCCTGGATGAACCCGCGCCTGCAATCAGCCAGCCTTGATCACGCTATGTGGTTTCATCATCCCTTCAAGGTTGATGACTGGCTGCTTTATGCTCAGGACAGTCCGGCAGCGTCTGGCGGGCGCGGCATTAATCGGGGCAGCATTTATACGCGCGATGGCAAGCTGGTGGCATCAGTTGCGCAAGAAGGACTGATCCGGGTTCACGAAAAGAAATAGATCCAGATCCAACTGGGAGGAAACATGAAACTCTACGATACGCCAATGGCGCCGAACCCCCGACGCGTTCGCATCTTTATAGCGGAAAAGGGAATTACGATCCCGACTGTCGACATCAATTTGATGAAGGGTGAGCACCGTCAACCCGAATACCGCAATCTGGTGCCCAATGGGCGCGTGCCGGCGCTGGAACTCGATGATGGGAAGGTGCTTTGCGAGTCCATCGCTATCTGCCGTTATCTGGAATCGCTTTACCCGGAGCCTAATCTGATGGGCAAGGATGCCCTGGAAATTGCTGAAATCGAAATGTGGACTCGCCGTATGGAGTTTGAGCTCATGATGCCGGTGGCCTCAGCTTTTCGGCATGTGCATCCGGCGGGGGCAAAATTGGAGACCCAGTTTAAGGACTTTGGTTTGTCCATGAAAAAAGTCGGCGAAAGAAGTTTTGCCTATCTTAACAAGGTCCTGGCAGAACGTCCTTACATTGCCGGGGATCGGTACACGATTGCCGATATTTCCGCCATCTGCACGGTGCAATTTGGCGCGGCGGTTTCAGATATTCATGTAAAAGAGGACCAACCCCATCTGAAGCGCTGGGCGGATGAAATGGCAGCACGTCCTGCGGTGCAATCCTCACTTGCGTCCGTGGCCTGAAAACTAGCCCTCGAGGGGGTCCCAACATTCTGAATTTTTAAGATCGCTTTCCAGACGCTCTTTGGCGGCGCTGGAAAGTGCGGCAAAACGTTTGCGCAGTTCGACAAGGCATTTGGCCTGATATTTAAAGGTGCCTTGCGAATAGGGCAGCCCGTAACCCGCGCAGTGAAACTCCTTTTCACCTTTTTCCAGCGCCTCGGCGTTGGCCAGGAGAAAGGGGAAGTAAACCTGACCAGCAATGTCGAGCAGGGTGTGGATCGCAGGCGCGGTCGGGGCGGCAGGATCGTTCCAGCTTCCTTCAACGCCGGAGGCATCATCCAGATTGGCGAGCCAGCGCATAAGGAAAGGGGCCTCCTTGCGCATAAGGTCGTGCGGGGTCGGGTCGACAGCCAGCTGGGAAAGTTGCCCCATCCAGGCGAAATCGGACATGGCGGGGCGACTGCCAAAGAGATAGCGGTGTTCGGTGACATGTGCGTCCAAGGCGGCCATGGTCATTGAGGCAGTTTTTTCTATGAGCGGCATATTGTGGTCCGTGCAGCCAACAATGGCCATACGGCCCACCTGGCGGTCCCGAAAGACTTGGGCGACACTTAGGATTTTCTGCCGACCCGCGCCCGGCTGCCCGTCAAAGGCCAGCCACTCACTCATCTGTTTTTGGTCGCGCTCGCGATACCAACGATAGTGGAACATCATTTTGGTGCCCCATTCATCGGCCAGGTCTTCCAACAAAAAGTCGAGGAAGGCCATGGCTTCATCTTCAGGAATGACGGAGCGCTCTTTGTGACGCTTTTCCAGGTCAAAGATCATTGGCGTGGAATCATTGTGTGCGGTGCCATCGGGATATTCGATGACGGGGATAACAGGGACCTTCACATTTACAAAAATGTTTGGCGACTGAAGGTTGCGCTGGATCCAGATGTGGGGAATGCGGCGATAACGGAAGATCGCACGCATTTTCATGGAATAGGGCGAGCCGAGACCGCCATGGATTTTATAGATGTCGTCGGTCATGGGGGGGTCCTCCTGGTGTTGGTGACAACCATGTTAAGGGAAGCGCTCGATTTCGGCATTCCTTTTTAGTCGGTCAATTTCAGCGCGCAGGGCTCGCTCGTCACGATTGACAAGATAGGCGGCGCGCACTTGCTCTTTGATTTCCTGATAGGGCGGGGTTTGACCGTTGATTTTATCAATTAATTCAAGGGTGAGCGGTCCCTGCGGCGTTTCAATTGGAAGGGAGGTCGCGCCTTTTTCGAGCGCCATCGCGGCCTTTAGGGCGTCAGGACCAAGGTAATCTACCAGCTTGCGGGCAGGCATCAACGTGTCGGGTACCGAGGTGTCGCGCGCTCTTGACTGCCCCCAATAGGCGCGCAGGTGCAGCTGCGGCGCGGCGGCAAAGAGCTCCTTGTTGGCGTCATAATAGGCGCGAACATCACTTTCCTGCGGTTCAATCGCACCGGTTTCAGTGGTCACCAGACTGATCATGGATTGCACCAGCGCGGCCCGCACCGAGGGGTCGTGTTCGGCCATGTTGATCGCAAGACCACGCTGGACCAAAAGCTCTTCTTCGATCAGGCGTTCCAGGATGTGAGCGCGATCTTCCTTGGTGGCCGCATGACGGGTGTCACTTTCAAAACCGGCTACGACGCGGGCGAGCTGGTCTGCGGAAATCGGCGCGCCATTGACAAGCGCCGCCGTCTCGGTGTCAAGGCGGCCGGGCGCTCCAGACCTGGCAATAAAGAGATCGCCAAGTACCAGGGCCAGACCGATCCCCGCCGCGATCGTCAGCAGACGTTTGTCCGTCACAGCGCCTTTACCGATCATTCTTCCAGCTTGTAGCTGAGGAAGATCGGCGATGACCAGGCGCGATCTTCCTTCATAGCCCGGCAATCATCGGTCAGATCCGTGCGGAAGTCAGAGTAGCAGGGGTCGACCTTGATACACATGCCACTTTCATCAAAGGTACAACGCAGATGGTCCCCGTTGATGGTGGGCTGAGGTTCCTGAATGGCCCGGACATAATAAGTGGCATCGCGGGCCAGGGTTTCATATTCGGGGTCTTCAAATTCGACGGTGCAGCCATTGCGATCCGCATCGCAGGGGAAGCTGCGCCAGGCATCCTGAATGAGGCCTTCGAGGGGCTCACCCGGGTAGGATTGCGGAAGAATCCGCACTACTTCGATGCGCGTAATATATTTGCGCTCGTCGGAGGGGTTAAAGCATTCGCCGCGACAAAGCCGTTCCAGCCGCTCCGGTGTCAGGGCGGAGGTGGCGTAATCAGGGCAGCCGGGCAATTGCTTGAAGGCGCCAACGGCCCGCACACGGAAGCGCGGCGCTTTACCGGTTTCTACGTGAGAGCCCATGGGGTCGCGCATTTGTGTGCCGTCAACATCATCAATGCGGTCAAACCAGAGTAGTATGCGTTCGCCGGTGGTGGCGTAGACTTCCTTGCGCTGCATGGCGTCCCAGATCGACTGCCGATCGCGACCGGCGGTATGAGTGGCGATTAGGCCACCAGTCATGAAGAAGCTCGCCTGACGTTCAAATTCGTTGAACTGAGCAAAATTGAGATCACCGGGCGAACGTTTGATGGAATAGGGCTGCTGCTCTTCATCCAAGCTGGCCAGGTTTCTTATATCTTCGCTGTCGCGAGATGAAAATTCGATGTTGTCGCGGCGGTGAACTTCCTTATACCCGGTTCCCGGCTTGGCGGAATGGTTGTCGCTTGACCCCATGATGCCAAAATTGAAGCGCTGCGGATTTTCCGGGTCGTCAAAATTGGTGATGGCAAGGGCATATTGAACCGAGGTGCGCGGTCTGTAGTTAAACGCCGGCAAATAACAATCCGGGCACTGTCCTGCATTTCCCCAGATTTCAACGTCATAGCCGGGGACGGTACGAAAGCCGGTGATGCCGGGGATGGCCAGATAGTTCTTGATGGTTTCGTCGCGGCGGCTGGCGCATTCGGGCTCGTCAAAGCCTGCGCTCAGGCAGCGCTGATAAATAATCTGTCCCGCGCGGTAGCATTCCGGCTCGTAGCTGCCTTGCATGCCTGGACAGGTCTTGTTGCCGTCCTTGTCGATGAGAACTTCCCGCCAGGGGCGATATTCTTCTGAGTTGCCATGGCCGGAAAAGATCTCGATGAGAAACTGGCGGTTCGGGTCATGCATCCCGTTCTTCAGCTGTTTGTCTAAGGAGCTGCCTTCGGGGGTGTAAAAGCCCCAAGTGGTGCCGTGTGGAATGACGATCGACGGGGTTTCCCATTCATCAAGCTTGCGGAAGAGATCCTTGGGGGTCGGCACATTTTCGTAACAGTTCTTGGGCAGGTCCTTGACGTTGACCCCTTCGGGGCAGGGCTTGCGATCCCAGGTGTCCTGTTGATACCGCGCGTAATCGAGATAGGCCTGGCGATTGCCGCCAGGGGTGAAAAGGGAAAACATCAAATTGGTACGGAAGGGATTGTCTTTTGCCGCCGCGCCCTGCAGTGAGGCCGGGGACGAGGCGGCGCCAATGGGGCGTGTGGGGACTTTATCTTCGTCGGTTTCGAGGAAGATCACATTTTTATGGCCATAGTGGTTTGAAGGCTGATCGCCCATTTGGGTCCATTCCCAGCCTAAAAAACTCACCACATCGGGATTGCCTGGATCCCCGGCGGCGGCATTGCATTGTCGAATGGCCTCCTTGGTCTCCTGCCATTGTTTTTGCGTGAAGGTAAAGACGTGGTCGTTGATGGACCAAAAGTCGAGAGCCGAACAATAACGTGCGAAGTCGCAGGCCTCGGCGATGGGGTGGGCGCCATCCCGGCCCGCCAGCGGCAGAGCGACCGTGAAGGCGTCTTTTGAAAACGTAGAATGAACATGCAGGTCGCCAAAGAGGATCTGTTTGGCTTCTTCCACGCCGATCTTGCTGGCGGCGTCGGCGCGGGCGTCCATGCGCTCAGATATCACCTGCGATGGGACTTCGGGTCCTTCCGGTGTGCCCGCATCCCAATAATTGCCGAACCAGCCCTTGCCGAAGGCAATGATGAGTAGTGCGATGCTGAAAAAACCAATACCGACGACAATTGCAAGCTTGCGTGCCATAGTTCCCTCCCCAGGTGGCCTGATCCTATCGGGTTTCTTTCAATCTGAACCTTGACGCCTTGAGGGTCAAGGAAACAGCAGCGGCAAAGCCTCCTGAAGTGCGGTTTGGTGTCCTGGTCACAAGTCCTGTAAGCTTCGGCCGAGGAATCAAGGAGGCAAGCTGCCCATGGAAAGACCGAGGACAGGCCGGATTGCCGCATGGGCCGTGCATGGGCTTACCGCCAGCGGGGTGCTGTTTGGCGCGATGGCGCTGTTGGCGGTGACGCAGGGCAATGCGCGATTCGCCCTTATTCTGCTTATGATTGGCCTGGTGATTGACGGGCTGGATGGGCCGCTCGCACGGCGGGTCAAAGTGTCAGAAGTGCTGCCGAATTTTGATGGCAGCACACTTGATCTGATTGTTGACTACATCAATTACGTCTTTGTTCCCGCAGCCTTCCTTTACCGTTTTGAAATGCTACCGCCGGGATTTGTCTTTTTTGGCGGGGCGTTGATCCTTTTGTCGTCGCTTTATCTTTTTTGCAATCGCAATCTGAAAAGCCGAGATCTGTTCTTTGTTGGCTTTCCCGCGATCTGGAATCTGATCGTGCTTTACATGTTTATTTTGGGCCTACCGCCTTTGATCAACGCCGTCCTTGTGGGGCTCTTTTCATTCTTGACCTTTACTCCGATCAAGGCCGTGCATCCGCTGCGCGTTGAAATGCTGAGGCCAGTGACGATGGCGCTGACCTTTGCCTGGCTCGTTGAGAGCTTTGTTTTGCTGTGGGCCTGGCCGGCGGATGTGCCTGTGCTCATTGCCCTTTGGGTGGTCACGGGGTTTTATTTCGTTGGGGTCAGCGCCTGGCGTACGCTGGTCGGTGAAACCATCGTCTGACTGACATAGTCAAAGTCTGACCGGCTTAGTCGAAGAAATCGTTTTCCCGGCTTGGCCGCAAATGGGCCTTGGCCTCAAACTTGTCGAGCTGGCCGCTATCAAGCGCAATGACCGAGGAATAATCGAAGCAGTTCTTGTAACCGTCGGCGGGGTTCAACTCAAAGGGCCGCGCGAAAAGAATGTGCGACTGAACATTGGCCTGTTGAGCGGCGGCGAATTCTTTTTCAATGCGGTGCTTACGTCCCCAGCGTTTGCCGAGCGGCACTTCCGACCATCCACCGGTCTTGAGGATCTTTTTCACGGTCAGATCCTCCTGATATTGGGAAGCCAGGTCCTGGTTGCGGCAAATATTGTTGATCGGATAGGGCGACCCGCTTTCAAAGAAATCCAGGACATTGGAAATGCCAGCGCCCAGCCCTTCAAACAAATTGGATTCCAGATAGACCGGCCCCTGACGCCCGGTGAAGATCCCGGTGCCGCCATAGCGGAAGATGTTTTGTTCCACCAGGGATTCACCGCCGGTCATGTCCATATGGGTGCCATTGTCCTGCAGAATGTTGCGGAAATGGAAGGCGCGCACATCGCGGCTCATGATGGCGACGGAATTGGCGAAGGCGAGATTGCCGTACACATAGACTTTGACCTCCGGACGCGGGCCAAATCGATAGGTGCCGTCAAGTTCAATGGCGGCATAACTGCCGTCGATGACGTTGCGGCCAATCTTGAAGGCATCTTCGAACTCTCCAGAGCGCATGGCCATGTAAGGATAAACCTTGATGGCGGTTTCTGTGCGCAGGAAGGTGTTGCCGATAATGGTGGCACTTTGGTTTTCCGCCATGAGGGCCGGGCCCTGGCGGGCGGTGCCTGTGTCGATGGTGCTGCCGGAAAAGAAATTATGACTTGCGGTCAGATAGCCGCTTCGGGCCTGAATAAGCGGCGCAAAAAGTGCTTCCTTGACCCGAAACTTGAGGCCGGTGATGGTCGTGCGCTGGCCATCTGGGGTGTCGATCAGGAAACAGGGCGCGGCGCGGGTGTTGCACAGGAATGAGTCCCTGAAGACCGTTTCGCGCTGACCTACCAGAGCGCTCGGGTCCAACATGGCCTGTTGCGTGTAGAAGGGGGTGAATTTGTCGTCGGTAATCGCGCTGGCGTGTTCAATCCGAATGCCTTTGGTTACGGTGACCGTTTCCTTGATTTCGCAGGTGGATTTAAAATTGATGCGGATGGTGTCAAATCTTTGAAGGGTCTTTTCTTTTTCAAATAGTTTCAGAAAGTCCTTACAAGTCGTGACAGTGTGAACGGTTGCGCGGCCGGCCTTTTCCTTTTCCAGATCCTTTTGGAGCTTTTCCAGCTCCTTGTCTTTGCCATAGGACAGCTTCGACGAGCGCGGTATGTAATCGGACAGATCTGGCTTGTCTTCATCAGCGGCACGCGCTTGCGAGCTCAGGCTGCTTGGCAGTCCTGCAGCAAACAAGAGGCTCAGGCTCAGGGCGGCGCTTAGAAGACGGGATTTTCTTTGACGGACGCTCATATTATTTCCCCGCCTTGCACTGCTTCTTGGCATCGGCGATGCGGTCTTGAGAGGTGGAAAGGAGTTCGCGGGTGGTGTCGAACTCGGACAGGATCCGATCCTCATCGCTTTGCCCAACTTCACGGTTATATTGGGTGGCGTTGACGTAGCTGAAATAGTCGTCAGCATCTGTTGTCAGGTCTTTGAGCTCCGTCGCGAGAGCGGGCACCTGGTTACAGGCCGCCGATCCCGCGGGAGGCTGAGTGTTGTTGATCTGGCTGAGAACCGAGCGGATGCGAACATCCAGGTCTGCGGCTTTTGTGCCGATCTGGGCAATATCGATTTCCGCTTCGTAATCAATGCAGCCAATTACAGAGTGTTCCAACAGGGCTTTCTGAATTTTCTTCGATTTGATCTGCTTCAGGATCGTGTCCGCCTCGGGGTGGCCACGGCTTTTGGCCTCTTCGAAGAAGTAGCGGGCCACTTCCGCATCACGGATTTTGCGCGGGCGTATCGAGATATCGTTACCGCCCGAGGGATTGCTGGTCAGCGCCCGGGTGCCCGGCGGGTAATAACCAGGGGCCTTGCGGTCGTAAAATCCCTGCAGATACATCATGCCCAAATTGTAGAGGGCCGTGGGGTGTCCCTGATCGGCGGCGCGCTGGAACCAGCCGTGGGCGGCGGCGGTGTTGCAGTTCAGGCCAATGCCGCGGGCATACATAATACCGAGCTGTACCTGAGCATCGGCGTCGCGCACGTCCTGGGCGGCGGCGCAGATGAGTTCTACGCGCTGATCGGTCGTCAGGTAGCCAGTTTCATCCACATTCAGATCGTCGCGCTGGAAGTCGCGAATGGCGCGGCGTGTTTTCAGGTCCGGCTTGCCGTCCACTTCGTCCGGATAATAACCGAGAGCCTTAAGGGCGAGCTGGATGCGTTCCCAGGAAATGCCGTCTTCGACGCGCTGACGGTTTTCCGGGCGTACCATGCGGCGGATGCGATCATCGCGCAGGGAGCAAGTCAGGGTGAGGGCCTGCAACTGGCGTGATGCATTAAAGGCGGCAAGCGAGGAGGGCCCGGCGCTGATGGCCGCCTCGTAGGAGGTTTTGGCTTGGTCAACCTGCCCGGCCGCCAGGAAGCTGTTGCCCTTGTCGTAATAGGACTCCGCCAGATTGTGCGGATCAACGCCGGGCGGGGTGCTCATTTTGCCGCTGCCGGCGTTCAAATTCTGGCGGCTGGTCTGGAAATCCGTCCCCCAGCCAGATCCCGAAGAGATGGCTGAGCCGACGCGCCAGGTGGGAGAGCCAGCACCGCCATATTGCGGGGCCGGTGAGACCTGCGCGCGATTGGCGTTGGAAGTGTAAAGCTCGCCGGCCTTGCGCTCGGCGGTTTCGAGCTGGTTGAAGGTGATGTGGCCACGGAAGTAGTCTGCCCGATCGGCTGCATTGGCAAAGCCCGCCATGGCGGCGACGCGCATATAAATGTAGGCCTGGTAATAATCCTGGCGCACGATGTATTGGCCGGAGCCAAACATCTCAGCGAGAATGTAATAGGCCGCTGGTGGGCTGGCCTCATATTGTTCGGCAAACATGCGTTCAGCGGCCCAGCCCGCCGCGCCGCGTTTGAACCGGCTTTGTGCCTTGAGGCGGTTAAGGGAGGTGCGGGCCTCGTCGATCAAGTCGAGATCCTGGGGGGACAGCACCTCGGTTTCAATAGAGGGGTCTACCTTCATGGCCTCACGCAGCAATTCATTGTGATCGGCGCGGGCGACGGCCAAAGCGTACCAAACGAAGGCTTCGACGGAATTGACTTCGGAAGAGGAGTAGAGCTGGCCCTGGTAATAACCAGGCTCGAATCGGCCCATGTAGATGTCTGCGATTCGTTTTTGTTGCTCGATGGAGCCTTTATAGCCGGCGGCATTTCGCTTCAGGGAATCGAGAGATTCAAGGGCCAGGGTCTGTGCATGAGCGGCGAAGGGGTCTGTCGTCTGGGTGAAGATCAAGCTTGAGGGGGTGGTAAGGCCGAGGGCGACAGAAAAGGCAAAAGCCCCGCAAATTATTGCTTTGCGCTTCCCCTTTTGAATTTTGAGCACCCGCTTTTGCATTGGCCCCCGCCTATTGCAAACTCAATAACTACCTTGTCGTGACGGCTGACAACTCCGCTCAACACCCCTTTGGATTTACCGTGATCTTTCCTGTTAATCGTCAGGCCAGGATCGTTCAGACAAACCCGGAAATGAGCCTACCCCATTTCTTAACAATGTTTAACCTTATTACGGTAAAAAGTTGGACCAAATTTGGGCCGGTTTCAATGGGAATCCAAGGGTTTGTGCGGTTTTCCCCAGACTCTTGATCTGTGTGGTGCAATTGCCACAAGGTTGGGTACCTCAAGTTGCGCTTTGCGTGGGTTTTTATAAGGAATCAGGGGCGCGGGACTTATTTGAGCGCGGGGGGCTAAACCAGTCATTGAAAGGCGCCAGTTTTCCCGCTACAAAATGGCGGTTCGACGGGTGTTTTGGGGGCATCAGTTGTTACCGTAGAATAAAGGGAAATTGATCCATGAAAAAAATCATCCTGGGTGTTGCTGCCCTTTCTCTGGCAGTGATCGCCGCGCCGGGCTTTGCCGACGAAGAAATGACCTGTCGTCTGCAGCCGGCACCGACCGTACCGGCAACCTTCGAATCAGAAGAGCATGCTGTTGAAGTCCGAAACACGATTGTGGACTATCAGAGCGGCGCTCTGAACGATTACCGGGAGTGCCTGTCAGCCAAGGAAAGGATGCTCGGAGACGAAATTACGCCGGAGCAGAAAAAGGAACTGATTGACGCCTATAATGCCAGTGTCGATCTGGAAGAAGAGCTGGCCGCAAGCTTTAGCGCGGCAGCGAAAGCCTACAACGAGGCTCATCCCGGTTGATCTTTTCCGGCAGGACAAAAGAAGAAGCCCTTCGGTCCGGATGCGGGTCGAAGGGTTTTTTGATTCTGCATTGACCGCCAATCACGCTATTACCAATCTCAAAAGCCTAACTTAAAAGCAAAAAGCATTTCCCCCATGACCGTCACGCCAGAAGACAAGACATCTTCCGATAAGGAAGAGGATTCGATTTTTCCCGTCGAAACGACTGGTCAGATCAATGTGGCTGGGGGCACCGTTTCCCGGGAGAAGGTGACAGACGAATTTTTGCAGTCTCCGACAACGCCGGAAGAGCGTCGGCGGGGGTTGCAGGTTCTTTTTGCCAGTCTCATTGCTGTTGGGATGGGCCAGAGTTTGGTTTTTACGATCTTGCCGCCGCTCGCGCGCGAGATCGGCATGCACGAATGGCAGGTGTCAGCCATTTTTGCTCTGTCGGCTTTCTGTTGGGTGTTTTCAAGCGCCTATTGGGGAGAAAAGAGCGATCATTGGGGTCGCAAAAAGGCGATGTTGATCGGCACCGCGGGTTATACGGTGTCGATGTTCCTTTTTGCGGGCTCGATCAAAACGGCCCAATTGGCCTTGTTGCCGCTTTCCACGGCTTTTGCGCTGATGATCGGTACCCGCGCCATCTTCGGCGTTTTTGGTTCCAGCACCAACCCGGCGGCCAATGCCTATGTGGCGGATCGAACGACGCCGGGTCAGCGCGCGGCCGGGCTTGGTCTTCTTGGGGCGGCCTTTGGCGTTGGCGGCATCATGGGCCCCGGTGTGGCCGGGGCGCTTTCGGCGATTGATCTTTTGGCGCCGATCTATTTTGTCGCCTTTTTGGGGCTTTGTTCTTTTCTGGCGATCTGGAAGCTTTTGCCGGAGCGCACCCGACCGACACCGCGTGCGCGCGCGCCTTTCTGGACTTTGGTCAACGACCGGCGGGTCTTGCCGTTCGTTCTCTTCGGCATGGGGTTGTCGGTGGTGCAATCGACGACGGTTCAAACCATTACGTTTTATTTTATGGACCGGATTGGATTTTCCCCCAAGGAGGCGGCGCAATTCGTGGCGGTTGCCTTTATGGCGTCTGCTTTGGCGGCCCTGTTCTCGCAGCTCTTTATCGTTCAGCGGTTCGGCTTGTCGACACGGGCCCTCATGCGTGGCGGCACAGCGATGGGGATCCTGACTTATGTGTTGTTCATCTTCATACCGGAATATTCGGTTCTTACGCTTGCCATGGTGTTTCA
Organism: Alphaproteobacteria bacterium; assembly: GCA_006226305.1. Classification (GTDB taxonomy): domain Bacteria; phylum Pseudomonadota; class Alphaproteobacteria; order M2410; family M2410; genus M2410. Next base: position 23,375 of record SBHG01000050.1, read on the forward strand.
AGGCTTTGCCTTTGGCATGATCCGGCCAGGACACTCAGCGGCGGCGTCACTGGCAGTGACATCCGAGGAACAAGGGGCCGTTGCGGGCCTTCTGGGTGGAACCGGCGCTGTCGGACACATTATCGCGCCGGTAATTGTAGCGGTGTTCTACCAGGGTGTTGGCCCGCAGTCGGTTTATTGGCTTTGCTTGGGGCTGATGTCCCTCTTGCTGGTCACGCTTTATGTGCACCCAACCTTCAAGGTCATTCTTGAGCGACGTCACCAGATTGAGATGGTTGATCCGTCTGACTCGTGAGCGCTCTGATTTCCTCCAGCAGCGCGCCGGTCGCAAAGCCATCGGGTATTTTTTCATTCGCCTTTTGATAAGCGCGCAGGGCAGCACGGGTGTTGGCGCCCAAAATGCCGTCAACGCCTTTGGTGTCAAAACCGAGATCTGTTAGACGCTGCTGAAATTCCAGGCGTTCCTGCCGGGAGAGTGCGCGTTCATGGCGTGGCCAGGCGGCGGCGATTTTTTCACCATCAATCAGCTGATCTGCGAGTAGAGAAACTGCCAGGGCATATGACGTCGAGTTGTTGTAGCGCAAGATAGCGTGGAAATTACCAAAGATCATGAAAGCAGGACCCTGGTGACCGGCTGGCGCGATCACGGCGGCCATCCGGTCTTCGAGGGCTGGAACATCAGACCCATTGGCGAACTTAATTCCGTATGCGGACCATTCGGCCAGCGACTTGCGGCTATTGCGATCTGCGAGGGCGTAGTCAAAGTCTTGGGGGAGAGCAACCTCGCGGCCCCAGGACCGGTCGCGCTCCCAGCCGGAGCTTTCAAGGTAATGAGCTGTTGAGGCAAAGACATCTCCCAGGTTCGACCAGATGTCCCGGTGACCATCCTTGTCATAGTCCACCGCATAAGTCAGGAATGTGGTTGGGATGAACTGTGTCTGGCCCATGGCGCCAGCCCAGGAGCCCGTCATGTCCTGGGCAGCCTTGTCGCCATTTTCTACGATCTGAAGGGCCGCCATGAGCTGGGTGCGGCCGAAATTGGCGCGCTTGCCCTTGTAGCCAAGGGTGGCGAGGGCTTCGATGGCGTTGAAGCCGCCGGTGATGGCGCCAAAACTTGTCTCCATACCCCAGATGGCCACGAGGTACCGTGGCGGGACGCCATATTCCTTTTCGACCTCAGAAAGGAGCGCGCTGTGTTGGGCCAGGAGTGCCTTGCCCTTGGTGACCCGGGCGTCGGATATTGCGCCGTCGAGATATTCCCAGACCGGCTTGGAGTGCTCGGGTTGAAAATTGTTCAGGTGAATGACCTTGGGATTCGGCGCGATGTCGGAAAGAGCCGAATCAAGCGTTTGCCTGGAAATGCCGGTGGCGCGGGCTTGTTTTCGGAAATCCTTCAGCCAGGCGGCAAATTCGGCTTGGTCAGCCTCGGTAAGAGTGTCCTGGGCTTGTGTCTGTGCGGCGCTCTCGACCGGGGTCGCGGCCAGTGCCAAGAGGGCCAATCCGGCCAGGAGGGCTTTGGATCTTGGCAATGGCGAGAGGCGGGCGCGGGTCTTGGAGGCGTTCATAATCTCCTCTTGAACGTGGCTCATCAGGCTTGAAATTCAATCTGCCACAAAAATGCGGCGCTTTGGTGCCTTTTTGGGCGGTTTTCCCCTATTTTCGGCGAATTGGCGGCGGAACGCTCAAAGTGGTTGACAGGGCGAGGGGCAATCCCTATTTTGCGCCGCCTGTAAGACAATTATTCGCGTTTTTCCGCGCTTTCCCGGCGCTTTTGTGAGTTGAGGGATCGAGCGCGCGAAGACGGCAAAGGCGAAAGGCCAGACTGATGAAAGTTCGTAACTCTTTGAAATCGCTGAAAAATCGGCATCGTGATTGCCGTGTCGTGCGCCGTCGTGGCCGTCTTTATGTGATCAACAAGACGAACCGTCGGTTCAAGGCCCGCCAAGGCTAAGCACCCACGTTATAACGATTTTAAGAGCCGCCTCCATCAGGAAGGCGGCTTTTTTGTTAGCTGGACTGGGTCTAATGGCGCTCGTGCACGCGGGCGATGCGCAGCAAATTGGTGGTGCCGGGGGTTCCCACAGGCAGACCCGCGGTAATGACGATCCGATCGTCGACCTTTGCAAATCCAATTTTTTTCGCCTGACCGCAGGCGCGGTTTACCAGATCATTGGCCCCCTTGGCGTCTTCGGTCAGGATGCGTGTTACGCCCCAGACGAAAGCAAGCCGCCGGGCGGTTGCCAGCGAGGGTGTCAGGACCAGGATGGGTCGGTCAGGTCGCTCACGGGCAGCGCGCAGGGCCGTTGATCCTGTCGTGGTATAACAGGCAATGCAGGTCGCCGAGATGGTGTGGGCCACCTGGCTCGCAGCCGCGGTGATGGCATCGGCGGTGGTCGCCTCCGGTTCGTGATGCTGGGCATCAATAATGCCGCGATAGGCCTCTTCGCCTTCAATGGCGATGGCGATCCGGTTCATTGTGGCGACCGCTTCTTTGGCATATTTGCCAACCGCCGATTCAGCCGAGAGCATCACCGCATCGGCGCCGTCAAATACAGCTTTGGCGACATCAGAGACTTCGGCCCGGGTTGGAACAGGTGACTCGATCATGGACTCCAGCATCTGCGTTGCAATTACCACGGGCTTGCCGTGTTTGCGGGCGCTGCGCACAATTTGCATCTGTTTGCCGGGAACCAATTCCAGCGGCAATTCGACCCCCAGGTCTCCCCGCGCGACCATAATCGCGTCTGCGGCGGCCAGGATATTGTCGAGATCGTTCAAGGCAGCCGGTTTCTCGATTTTGGCGAGAACTCCGACCCGGCCGGCAACAAGTTCCTTGGTGTCGATGATATCCTGAGCCCGCTGAACGAACGACAGGGCAATCCAGTCCACCTGTTCATTGAGAGCCGCTTCCAAATCCTCCCGGTCTTTGGAAGTCAGCGCGCTGATCGGAATAACCACATCCGGTAGATTGACGCCCTTGCGGCTTGAAATTTCGCCGCCCACATCGACGATGCATTCAATTCTTTCCTCGTCGGCTTCCTGAACGTGCAAACGGACCTTGCCATCATTGATCAACAGCGTCGATTGACGGGTGATGGCGTCAAAGACTTCAGGGTGGGGCAAGGGGATACGGCTGGCATCGCCCGGCTCGCTACTACGATCAAGGACGACCGTTGCGCCTTCTTCGAGGGTCACCGTTTTGGCCATCTCGCCAATGCGAATTTTAGGGCCTTGCAAGTCAGCCAGAATACCGATCGTCGTTTTTAGCTCAAGCTCGACGCTGCGGATCATGGAGACCAGATCCTTCAGGGCCGGTCCGGAGGTGTGGCTCATGTTAATGCGAAAGACATCAGCGCCAGCCTTAAACAGACGCCGTATGGCATCCGGATTTGAGGAGGCGGGGCCGAGGGTGGCAATAATTTTGGTGTTGCGATCTCTACGCAAGGGCAATCTCACTGGTTCGGTCTGGGGTTCAACGGCAACTTTGCAAATGGGTCAGTCTTCAGAATCGATAAAGTCATAACGCACATCCTGTGACGGTTTTATGTCGATTTTAAAGAAACCAACAGGCTTATAGCCCCGTGAGAGGCATTTGTCGCGGCCTGAAATTTCAAACTGTCCCGTTGCGACGCAAAAGGTTGTGTCGCCAGACCAGCCGCCCGCGACCACGTGGTGCTCCGCATAGGCATAGATTTGAGCCTGTCCGTCATCGATCTCAATCAACTTTTCGCAAATGTTCGGCGACAGAACCCACCAGCCATAGCTGGTGGTGCTGGTGGCGGTTTCAATGCCAATGGCAACGGCCACATCGTTTGCGGTTTTGTTACAGGCGGTGACATCAGCCAAGGCTGGCGCGGCATTCAAGGTCAGGCAAAAGCCGGTCAGGACCAGAATAAGCTGAAGTCTGATACTCATATCCGCGTCCCTTCAGGGGCAATAAGAATGGCCCGAAAGTCGTTGATGTTTGTTCCCGTACTCCCTTTAGCATGACTGTCACCCAGCTCGGCAAAAAAGCTGCCGGCGCGGTGGCCTGCCAGGGCGCTTGCCGGGTCCAGCCCTTTTGATAGGGCGCGAGTGATTGTGTCGGGCGTGACAAAGGCGCCGGCCGCGCCGGTGTTGCCATCCTTGCCATCGGTATCAGCGGCGAAGGCATAGATGCCTGGCGCGCCTTGCATCTCAATGGCAAGGGCGAGGGCAAATTCGTGATTGGGGCCGCCGATTGCTTCTTGTGGGGCGCCGGTGACCGTGAATTCGCCACCTGAAAGGATAAGAGCGGGGTTGCCAGACGTGGCAAGTTTTAGTGCCTCTTGGGCGTGGCGGCGGGCCATCTCGCGGGCTTCGCCTTTCAGGTCCGCTCCCAAATCGGTTACTGGAAGACCCAAGGTCCGGGCGTGACGGGCGGCGGCGGCCAGGGCTTCCTCTGGCGTGGCAATCAGGTGGTAGTCGGACATTAAGGAATGAGGGGCGTCAAAGGTCGGTGGGGCCAATAAACATGACGTGAGAAATTCTGTCTGCGGAATCCGATAGCGGGTGAGTATGTCTTGGGCCGCGCGTTTGGATGAGGTGTCAGGCCAGGTGGGACCAGAGGCGATGACCGAGGGGTCATTTCCGGTCACATCGGAGATGGCATATGTAAGGCACCGGGCGGGCGCGGCTTTGGCCGCCAAGCGGCCGCCTTTAATTTGGGAGAGGTGTTTTCGAACCGTGTTGATTTCTTCAATGGTGGCGCCTGACGCAAGAAGATTTGCTGTCATTTCCTGCAAATGTGTAAGGTCAAGACCGGGTGCCGGGGCCACAAGAAGGGCCGAGGCACCGCCAGACAGAAGCACGACGAGGAGATCGTCGGGCCCCAGTTTTGCCGTTTCTGCCATTAAATGTTGGGTGGCCCGGATGCCGGCGGTGTCGGGCACCGGGTGGCGAGCTTTGAAATGCGTAAAACCGGGAAGCTTTTGGCTCTCGGGGTCCGGGCTGACGATGATGCCAAGGTTGCAAGGGTGGCGCGCGGCGACATAGGCCTCGGCCATAGGAGCGGCGGCCTTGCCCGCGGCGACAACAAGGGTGCGGCCTTTTGCAACTGGCAGCGAAAGGGCGCCCATGCAATTCTTCGGGTGACCGCGGCTGACGGCGACCCCAAAGAGTTCCAGCAAGATATGCTCTGGCGTTCTTGTCATTGTCTTGATATGTCTGACGCCCTTCCTGCTTGTCTGCTGGGTCTCGCGGACGCGCCTTTTTCGGGTCTTGCCGGTTGCCTCAAAGATGGATTCTTGCACAACGTTTAAAGTATGTCTTGTGAAGTCTTAAACAGAGATGGCGATCCCACATTTATCTTTCTGTGCGATCATGCCTCAAATGTGGTGCCGGATGATTACGGGTCGCTGGGGCTGGAGCCTTGCGAGTTTGAGCGCCATATTGCCTGGGACATTGGTGCGGCGGATGTGGTGCGTGGGCTTGCCGCGCATTTTCAAGCGCCAGCGGTTCTGGCCCGCTACTCGCGGCTTCTGATTGACCTTAATCGGGGTGTGGATGATCCAACTCTGATTATGAAGATTTCAGACGGCGCGATTGTGCCCGGCAATCATCCGATCAGCGAGAGCGAAATTGAAAAACGCATTGCTGCCTATTACACGCCCTACCACGATGCGGTGTCAGACCTCATTGATGATGTCCTCGCCAAGGGCCGGGTCCCTGTCCTGATTTCGGTGCACAGTTTCACGCGTTACTGGAAAACCCGGGAGCGGCCCTGGCATGTGGGCCTTCTGTGGGATCGAGATGACCGGGTTGTGGACCCGTTGATTACGTTTTTCTCCAAAGACAGGGCGCTCGTAGTTGGGGATAACCAGCCTTACAGCGGTGAGCTTGCCGGAGACACCATGTATAACCACGGTACACGGCGCGGGCTGCCGCATGCGCTCATCGAAATTCGCCAGGATCTGGTCAGTACACCGGAGGGCGTCGAGGAGTGGATACGGCGTATCGCTGATGCGCTTGCTCACACGAAGACCCTTCAATCGATCTTTGAGGTGCGTCACTTCGGGTCTCACTCCGACGAACAGGGCGAGGGACCGGATAAGGCGATCCTTTAAACAGATCTCAAATGGTGCCGCTATGGATGAAGAAACAAAAGTAAAGTTGGAGGCCGCTGCATTTCGCCGCTTGCTTTCGCACCTGGATGCCCGAAAGGATGTTCAAAATATCGATCTGATGATTTTGGCCGGATTTTGCCGCAACTGCCTCAGCAACTGGTACAAGGACGCGGCGGACGATATGGGTGTTGAGCTTACAAAAGACGCGGCACGTGAGGCGGTTTACGGCATGGCCTATGATGCGTGGAAAGAGAAATATCAACAGGAAGCAACGCCCGAGCAGCTTGCGGCCTTTGAAGCGGCCCGCAAGTCGTAGAATTTTTTGCAGCCGAGCCTGAACGACCCCAGAGGAAACACAAGAATGGCAAATGAGAATAAAGGCAGCGGCGGTGTTGCTGCCGGTCAACTAAGATCGTTTATTGAGCGCATTGAGCGTTTGGAAGAGGAAAAGGCGGCCCTTTCCGCTGATATCCGTGAGATTTATTCGGAGGCGAAGGGCACCGGCTTTGACGCCAAAGTCATGCGTCAGATCGTGCGTATTCGCAAACAGGATCAAAACGAGCGTCAGGAGCAAGAGGCTTTGCTTGACCTCTATCTGCATGCGCTCGGCATGGCGGTTGAGTAAAGTTTATTCGTCGGTGCCGGTGCCGCGCACATCGAGGCCGAGCTCACGCACCTTTCGGTAAAGCGTCGAACGGCCAATGCCGAGACGGCGTGCGACTTCTGACATCTGACCTGAATAATGTTCGATGGCGAAACGGATCATTTCCCCTTCGACTTCTTCCAGCTTGCGCATGTGCCCGGTTGCGTCGAGCGCATGGATGTCGCCCTGGCTCGGGTCGTCCATCGCAACAAAGGCGGCTCCGGTCATGCCCTGATCCTGAAGACCCGCGGGCATTTCAATATTGGGAAATCCCTGAGGCAGATCGCTGGGCGAGGCCACCTCTTCCATGAGGGAGGAGCGCATATCGGTGCCGGTGAAATTGGCAATCTGCGGAAAATCACACACGCGCAAGGCCGGGCCGTCACACAGGACCACAGCGCGGAAAATAGCGTTTTCCAATTCGCGCACATTACCCGCCCATTTGTAGGACTGCAGCATTTCAAGCGCGT
>SBHG01000163.1 GCA_006226305.1 Alphaproteobacteria bacterium
CTCTACCCCATGACTTGCCTCGCCCATGTCCTGAAAACCCTGTCCAAAGAGTTCCCAACATTGCCAGTAACGATCTACGTGGAAACGCTCGGCAGCACGGCCGAGAGACTTCACTCAGGCCAATGCGACATTGCAATCGTCGGCCCACTGATCGCCAGCCGGCATGACATTGATGCAGAACCCCTGCGCCCGATCAAATCAGTTGCCGTTTGCGCCCCAGATTATCCGCTGGCGGAACATCGCAAACCTCTCACCAAAGATGATTTGCATCAGGCCAATCAGCTGGTGTTGACCGACCGCAGCAAGATCACCGAAGGCCAGGACTTCGGTGTTTACTCACCCTCCACCTGGCGACTGTCAGATATTGGCGCCAAACATGAGCTCTTGCGTGCGGGGTTGGGATGGGGCTTCATGCCGTTGCACCTTGTCGAAAAGGATTTGGCAAGTGGCGCACTTGTGCAAATCCGGATCGCAGATATGCCGTCAGATCACCGCAGCATGGGTTTTGCCATTGCTTTGCGCCCAGAAAATCCGCCAGGACCAGGCGGGCGCCGTTTCATCGAATTGATCAAGTCTGAAACGTCCCCCTGAACCTTTGACTTGTACCCCCTCTTGCCATACCAAAAGAGACCCATTTCAAGGAGCCCCAAAATGAAGGTGACCCAGAACCCGACTTTTGATTTCCGCGCCCCGAAGAGCGATGAAGAGTTTATGGATGTGTCAAAGCTCCTCAAACTCGCCTTTGCAGGGTCTGACGAACCGCGTGACACCCGCGATATTGGACTGATGCCCGAACAGTTCTTCTGCGCTTATGACGGCGATCATCTGGCCAGCACCGCCGGCGCCTTCGATTTTGACCTGATGATGAACGGCCGTATTGCCAAGGCAGATGGGGTGACCATTGTCTGCACCGATCCCGCCTACCGGCGTCAGGGGCTTGTGCGCAAAACAATGACGCAAATCCTCCATGCCGCTCATGAGCGCGGCGTGCCAATCGCCATACTTTGGGCCTCCATGGGCGCCATTTATCAACGCTTTGGTTATGGCCTCGCCACCAATTGGAATGCCTATGCCATTGCGCCGAAGGCGATCACTTTTCGTGATAAGATCCCATTAGATGGCTGTGTAAGACGGATCAAAAACCGGGATGCAGCGCTCGAGATTGCAGGACCGCTTTACGATACGTCGATTAAACAGAGCACCCTTTCTATCAGGCGCGATACCGCGCGTTGGAACTGGCTCCTGCCGAAAGATGAAAAGAAGGCGCGCAATTTCGCCGCCTGGTTTGACGCTTCTGGTACCCCGCGTGGCTATCTCATTTATGAGCTCGAGGGGAAGATAGATGACGATGGTATGTATCAGATCCTTTCGGTCGTCGATTTCATCTGGTCGGACATGAACGCGTGTCGTGGTCTATGGCAATACCTTGCCGATCACGATCTGGGGCGGACTGTGAAAATGAACTTTCGTCCCGACGACGATCCGGTTACCACGCTCTTACTGGAACCGCGCGGCCTAAAGCGCCGCGTGTCGGACGGCATCTGGTTGCGCGTGGTCGATGTCGACAAGGCGCTGGAAGCGCGTGGCTATGACATGGATGGCTCCCTCACGCTCACCATCGAGAAAGATGACCTTTGCCCCTGGAACGAGGGCACTTGGTCTCTCACCGTTAAAAATGGGGAAGCAAAGGCTGAAAAGACAGCTCTTGCCAAGGGCGACATCACCCTCGCTCCGCAAGCCTTGGCCACGCTCATCAGCGGTTATCGCAACGCCTCTCAGCTGAGCGCGTCTGAACAAATCACTGGCGCGGAGGGAAACAAACTGCGCGCGCTCGACCTTCTCTTCTCAACCCGCTTCCGCCCCAACTGCACCAATATGTTCTGATACCAACTTCGGGGTCAGGCTCTTTTGGTGGCATCAAAACGGCGCGGGCGCCTCAAAAGCCATCCACGTCCCTGTCCGCGGATGCGCAAACTCAAGCCTCTCGGCATGCAGGAGCAACCGGTCAGAGGCCTCCAGTGCCGCCCCTTGCGCATAGAAATCGTCCCCCAGGATGGGATGCCCCAGATGCTGCATGTGGACCCTCAGCTGATGCGATCGCCCCGTGACCGGCGTGAGCCGCACCCGTGTAAACCGCTCACTGCGCGAGATCACCTGCCAGCGGGTCTGCGAGGGCCGGCCCCGCTCATAGTCGATCCGCTGCATTGGGCGGCGCTCCCAGTCGGTCGCCAATGGTTCATCCACCAGCCCCTCATCCTCTACAAGGTGACCATAGACCTCGGCCACATACGACTTCTCCGTCTTGCGGTCCTGAAAGGCAATCGAGAGCGCCCGGTGATTGTCCGCCCCAAGCCCCATGACCAAAAGGCCGGAGGTTGGTCGATCAAGCCTGTGCACCGTCAGGGCCTTGGGCAGCACCCGCTGAACCCGCGCCTCCAGACAGTCCTTATGATCCAGAGGCTTCCCAGGAACCGACAAGAGCCCGCTTTGCTTATTCAGCACCACCAGATCATCATCCCGGTAAAGGATCGTCAAATAAGGATCCATGGGCGGTCGGTAATGAAATCGCGGCACGTTAATAATCGACTCAATTGATATTTTTGGCTTCAGCCCTTAGATACTATTGGGCTGCTAGAATGAACACCCACTTTTAACCGCGACAGGCCTCATCACCAGATGACAGACCCAACAACACGCCCAACAATAGGACTCGCCCTTGGCGGCGGTGTCGCCCGTGGTTGGGCCCATATCGGCGCTCTGCGCGCGCTAATCCGCGCAGGTTATGCGCCTGACATCATCTGCGGCACGTCAATTGGCGCTGTCGTCGGCGGCTTTTACCTCACCGGACACCTCGACACACTGGAAGATTGGGCCCGCTCCCTCACCCGTAGCCGCATGGTCTCTTACCTGGATATTCTGGTCGGCGGATCAGGCCTGTTTGGCGGCAAACGCCTTGAAAAACTCATGCGCAGCTATCTGGGCGACGTTTGCATCGAAGATTTGCCCAACAAATTTGCCGCCGTTACCACCGAGCTCGCGACCGGCCACGAAATCTGGATACAGAACGGTTCCCTCGTCGACGCCATGCGCGCTTCTTACGCCCTGCCCGGCGTCTTTCCCCCATTTAGCCACAACGACCGCTGGCTCATTGACGGCGCCTTGGTGAACCCGGTGCCCATCTCTGTCTGCCGCGCGCTCGGCGCACGCCTTGTTATTGGGATTTCGCTAAATGGCGATGCCTTTGGCAAGACAACTCTTCAGACCACGGAAGAATTTGATAACGCAGAGTTCAACGGCGAGGATGACATCGAAGAAGGCGCGAACATTTCTAAATGGCGGGCCATGTCGCCACAACGCCTGATGATGCGTCAGATTTTCGGGACGGGACAGAAGACCCCCGGAATCGGTACGGTCATGCTTTCTTCTCTGAACATCATCATGGACCGTCTGGGCCGCTCGCGCATGGCCGGCGATCCGGCGGATATCCTCGTCGCTCCGCGCATCGGTCATATCTCTCTTTTGGAATTTGATCGCGCCGCCGACCTTATTCAGCTCGGCGAAGAAGCCGTCGAGCGCGTCCTTGGGCAACTTGAAGAAGCCAAGTCCATCCTGTCAAAATAAATCAGCCGCTGGCGATATAAGACTTAAGCGCATCGGTTTCCGCTTCCACTTCGGCGATGCGCGATTTCACCACATCCCCGATGGAAACCATGCCCTGCAAGAGCCCGTCCTCAATGACCGGCATATGCCGAAATCGTTGGGACGTCATCAGACTACGAATGTAATCGACGGAGTCCGTCATTTTGCAGGCCATTACCTCAGACGTCATATAGTCGCGAACCGGGCGGGACAAAATGGTTCCTCCATCTTTATGGAGCGCATGCATAATGTCCCGCTCCGTCAGGATGCCCTCCACTTGGGCACCGGAGACCACCACCAAGGCGCCAATGCGTTTTTCGCAAAGCACGTTGACCGCATCGGAAAGCATCTGACCCGGCTCAATCGTATAAACCGCATTCCCCTTGTCCCCAATGATCGTCGAAACATGCATAAGCTTCAGCCTCCCTGGGTTGCTCTTATTTGCCTGAACAAACTTATCTTGAAACACAGTTTACACGATCTCGTGTCTCAACGTCGAAAAATTTGGAATTTAACCATATTTACAACGAGTTAGTGTGGTTTGCTTCACGAGACGGAATGAGAATCGCCCAAACAGCACAGCCAAAAAAGGCCCACCCTCTTAAATCGGGCAGGCCCTTATTGATGACATTAAGCGGGTCGGCGAACTATTCGTCTGCCGCCACGCGCGGGAACGGGGAGAACGGGCAAGGTTTTTCTTCCGTCGCAAACCCCAAAAACCGGGCAATTTGCGCCAGATATTCTGCCAAATTGGTCGAAAATCGTTTGATATCGGCGTTTGGCTCTTTATTGATCAAAACAAAGACCCACTGAATGACCGCCAAAAGAATGACCGCCCAGATGGTCAAATAGGCGATCGCTCCAAAGAGCAACATAAAAAGGCCGCGCTCAACGGCGCCGCGTCGGGCTGAACCATCATCGGATCCCTTGCTCTCGTCTGCCGACTGTTCGCTGGATTGGGTGTTTTCAAATTCGCCGTTAGAGGCGTCAGACATACTCATGAGGGTCGTGCTCCTGTGATATTCGAAATAGGGTTCCCAAGCGATACCCCTTTATTTGGTGCGTTTTTTAACCCAATCAAGCCCTGACCATGAAAATTCACTTCACGCGACGCAAATGCGAGCGATCCCTTGGTGCCGGACCGCGCTGTAGCCGGTCAAAGCGGGGAAACAGGATCAGTCCGGACAGATACCCAACGATGTGGACGTCCCAGGCAATCGATTGCCCCGCGCCACCAAGAAAGAGGCCGCCCAGCAGCCCAAAAACCAGGTTGATGCCGATCCAAACCGCTGAAAACCCCAACACCCGTCGGTCATTAATGGGCAGGATAAGACCGCCGTTGAACCCATGCCGAAAGGCCAGCGCATAACCACCAGGCACGAACAAAGCAAAGCGCGCCGCTGCCCCCATCAAACCGGCAATCGCTCCCGACGCACCGATCAGCGCACCCAGGCTGGCCCGATAGATTACGATATGGACCAACGCGCCCAAAACTCCGCAGAGTAGAGACAGGCCCAAAAAGCGCCCCAACGATAACCTGCGCGCAACGGGTGTTCCCAGTGCCAGGAGCCAGATGGCATTAAACCCGACATGCATGAGGTCCGCATGCAGGAAGTTATAACTGACAAGCGGCGCAATCATCTCCACAAGCGAGACAGAATGATCCCCCCAATAGCGGGCAGGAATAACCGAGCCATAAAAGAAAACTTCCCGGTCAAGAGAAACCGGCAATAAAAACCGCAGGATGTGAATGACCAGGATGGTGCCGCACAGCACCAAAATAACACGTGGTGCATTAAAGATCGGCGGGGATGGCGGGCGCCCGCCTGTTTGCGGTTCTCTGTTCAAGACCATGTGTTAACGCACTCTCCTAAGGGCGCCAGGTGCCCGTCAAAAATTATCCTTAACAAATGGGGCGCCCTCTCGCCACCTTTCAAGCCCCAACCCAAACGCCATCTGGCACAAAATCTGCTCCGATACCCACAAATGCAGTCAATTCAGGGGGCGTTGCTCCGACCTGGCACAGACCAGCCAAGTGCGGCGAAACCTAAGGAAAGACGAGGAAAATCCCTTTCGGCATTTTCCTTACGTGGCGGGTTTATGAGTATGAAAATGAGACACGGGCGATCAAAACAGCTCTACGAGTATTGGAACTCTCTGCGCTGTGATGCCTGCCCGCCCTATCGACACGAGATCGAGCCCCACCGCATTAAGACCGTTCTGCCAAACGCCTTCATCCTGCAATTTCACGACATTGACCACATTGTCTTCCGCCTTGCCGGGACACATCTGTGCGAGCTTTACGGCCGCGAATTCCGCGATCAGAATTTCCTCCAACTTTGGAGCGATAACGGACGGCGCTCCGTTCGGGCCCTCCTGAACGCGGTTCTCACGCGCGCCCAGCCGGCGCTCATCGAATACGTGGCGGAAACATTTGATCACACCCGCATCCCGGCAGAAATTCTGCTTTTGCCGCTGCGTGATTCAAATGGTCGAACCTCTCGCATTCTGGGAAGCGTAACCCATCAGGCCTCACACCAATTCCTCGCGGCACGCAAAATTGTGACGCAAGAAGTCATCGCGCTGCATCTACTGGACGAAAAAGCCGAACCACAAAAGGCTGAAGTGGCCGAACATATTCTGCATGGCACACACCCAAGTTATCTAAAACTCGTCCACTCCAAAGGTTAGGATCAAGCGCCCGGCTTAAATCGCCGCAGCGCTCACGCTGTCCTCGGCCACTTTGATTGGCATTGGTTCAGGCGCGGCCCTGCCCAGGATCATGTCGGAAGCCTTCTCAGCGATCATGATGGTAGGCGCATTGGTATTGCCGCCCACAAGGGTCGGCATCACAGAGGCATCGACCACGCGCAGCCCTTCAACACCACGTACCTTGAGCTCGCCATCAACCACAGCCATGTCGTCATTGCCCATTTTGCAGGTGCCGACCGGGTGGTAAATGGTTTCCGCGGAGCGCCGGATCCAGGCATCGATCTCAGCATCCGTCCGGACATCCGCGCCCGGCATCAGCTCCGGCCCACGATAAACTTCAAAGGCTTCCTGTTGGTAGATCTCACGCGCAATCTTGACCCCTTCCCGCATAACAATCCGGTCCGCTTCCACCTCGAGATAATTCGGCTGAATAAGCGGATGGTCTTGCGGATTGGTCGACTTCAGCCGGACAAACCCACGGCTCTCAGGTCGCAACTGGCAGATATGGATCGTCGAGCCATGCCGGTCCGGCTTCACCCTTGCGTGATCGGTCATCACCACATTGACAAAGTGCAACTGAATATCCGGAACTTCCAGTTCGGCTCGTGTTTTCAAAAAAGCGCCGGCTTCCAAACCGTTCTCGGCCCCCGCCCCTGACTTGGTAAACGTATATTGCATGCCGGTCATCAGCTGCTTCACGGGGCCCATCTGATTATAAAGTGTCACCGGCTTTGTGCATTCCTGCTGCACGATACAATCAAGGTGGTCCTGCAGGTTTTCGCCAACGCCCTTAACATCGGCAACAACATCGATGCCGAACTTCTTCAGGTAATCGCCATCACCAATGCCAGAAAGCAGGAGCGTTTGCGGCGAATTAACCGCGCCGCCACACAAAATAACCTCAGCCCCCGCAAAGGCATGTTTGCGCTCCTTCTTTTGAATATATTCAACGCCCACCGCCTTTTGACCCTCAAACAGAACCCGGGAGGTCAAGGCCTCAACCTCAACGGTCAGGTTTTCACGTCCCAAAATTGGTGTCAGATAAGCCCGCGCCGCGCTCCACCGCTGACCGCCAGAGATCGTCAGGTCATAGGTCCCGACCCCCTCCTGGGCATAACCATTAAAATCTTGGGTAAAGGGGTGGCCGGCCTGCTTGCCCGCCTCAACAAAGGCCCGAAACAGCGGCGCCGACGAATGCCCCGTCGACACATTCAGAGGCCCGCCGCGTCCATGAAACTCATCGTCGCGCGCCTCACTATTCTCGGCCCGTTTAAAATACGGCAAAACATCAGCAAACCCCCAACCGGTCAGCCCAAGCTGACGCCATTGGTCATAATCGCGCGCATGCCCACGAATATAAATCATGCCGTTGATCGAACTTGATCCGCCAAGCACCTTGCCGCGCGGCCAATAGAGCTTGCGGCCCTCCAGGTGATGCTGGCCTTCGGTATAAAAATACCAGTTGTGTTTGTTTTCCTTACTGATCAGCTGGCCGATCCCGGCTGGCATATGGATCAGCATACTTTTGTCTTTACCACCAGCTTCCAGCAGCAGCACTTTGACTTTGGGATCTTCGGACAAACGATTAGCAAGCACACAGCCCGCACTGCCCGCTCCGACAATGATATAATCAAAATTTGACATGAACCCTTTTCCTCCCGCGATGCTGTAAGCAGCATTCTTATTCAAATGACCATATCCCTGGCTGTCAGGTTGGTCAAAATCCATTCGGCCTAAATGTCAATCCGCTTCAGACTTTCCTTGAAACGTTTGTAATTGGCGACGTAAACCTCGGCAGATTGTGCCAGCACTTTTTCAAAATCCGGGCCCAGCGACTTGGCCACTTTTCCCGGCGCCCCAAGTACCATTGAATTGTCTGGGATCTCCTTGCCTTCCGTCACCAGAGCATGAGCGCCAATCAGGCAGTTTTTGCCGATCTTGGCATTATTGAGCACGGTCGCGCCGATGCCAATGAGCGTGTTGTCGCCAATGGAGCAGCCGTGCAGCATGGCCTTGTGCCCTACCGTGACCCCTTCGCCGATGGTGAGCGGACAGCCATCATCTGTATGCAATACCGAATTGTCCTGGATGTTTGAGCGTGCCCCGATGGTGATCGGATCATTATCGCCGCGTAAAACCGTGCCCCACCAGATGCTCACATCTTGCGCCAGTATGACGTTACCCATCACATGGGCATTGGGCGCAATCCAGAAATTCCCCTCTTCCGGCACCTGCGGAACCCTCTCGCCGAGTGAATAGAGCGCCATATTTCCTCCCATATTTCCTGTTTTTTTCATGTTTATCAGAGATTTGGGCGCCACTTTAAGTGACTTTTGCCACCGAACCACTTTTATTTGCTCACCAGAACCCCATATCTTTCAAAGAGCCGGTTTTAAAGGAAACAGGGGGCACAAGCACGGCCATGGCACACGCATCATCCCATCAGACCACTGGTCTTCCCGCTCTCATGCCGGAAGACCTCGCCCGCCAGATTGTTGATCAGGCCATGACCCGCTATTTCAACAAATGCCGGGACCGCATTCCCGAATTTGTCGATCGCCATTTTTCTGCCAAGGGCGCCTGGAAGTTGAACAAGAAGGCATTCGGACGCGACCTCTACCGGGCACCGCTCAATGTCGCCCTCGTCGGCCCGGCCCTCGGCATCAAGGCAGCGGCCAAGGGCATCGACAAGCTCGCCAAAACCCAATTGACCGAAAAACTCGGCGACCGGCGCTTTTATCTGCAAACCGATGTCGCCAATGAACTGGAATGGCTGATCTATACCGATCTCCTGGAGGTCCCTTTCGCCCAGCCTGGCCGCCACGCGGACAAGGATGCGCTTGCCGAAGAGATTTTCGGCCACGGTAAATTCATTGGCGCTCTTGAGGACGCCGTTGAAAAGGCGGTTGCCGCCAGCGGTGCCCGCAACCGACATCAGCTCGAACATCTCCTGTCAACCTACCTGGAAACCCGGGCGGCAAACGCCGAGGTGGTCAACCTCGCAGTTTGCCTGACAGCGGGCGCGGCGCTCGCCCACAAGATAACCCCCGGTGTTCTTTCCCTGGGTCCCGCCATGGCCAATACGATTTCGGCAAAGGCGGCGGTCGCCAGCTTTCCCCTTGGCAGCACCTTAGGCTCTGCCTGGTATTCCGCTTTTCCTATAGCACCTTCTGCAGCGCTGGCGGCCAGCACGACCGGCGGCATCCTGGCCCTGGCGTCTGTGGCGACGGCCTTTTCTGGCCTCGTTTCCGATCCCCTGCAACGCAAGTTCGGACTTCACGAACGCCGCCTGAACAAACTCGTCGATGCCATTGAGGACAACATTCGCTACGATGACGTCATTCATCTTAAAGTGCGCGATCATTACGTTGCCCGGATAGCTGATTTGTTTGACGCCCTGGCGGCCATTGCTGCCTACGCAAGATAGTCTTTATACGGATCGCCGGACTTAAAAGCCTTCCCATAATCTTGTCACGAAAATTTCACTGGCGCTCCCAGCCCGCCGCGCTACCATAAACACACACCCGGTTGATTCGAGGACAATCCCCTCGATCCCGGAGAGTTTGGCTGATTAATCCCCTTTGAGGGCGTCAGCCTCATCCGAGTTAGGGGGACGTTTGTACGCGTTAGCAAAGTACAGCGTAATCAGAGCCAGAGGCCCAAGCAGGGCCTGCTCCCTTTCGGACACGCTCATCACACCCTTTCCAGACACATCAAGGCTCGCTGCTTCAGGCATTTGCGAGCCTGTTTTATTTCAATCAACGGCTCATTTGAGACGAAAGGAGTGACAATGGCAAAACGGTCATCGCGTCAAAAGGGCAAGCATACGCGGCAGAGTGAAACCTCCGACTACCGGGATAATGTTAGCTATCTCGAACCAGCCCCCTCAGGTTGGAACCCATTGGGCGAAGAACGACGCGATCGCAAATACCAGAAAAACATTCGGCCTCAGGGCAAAAACCAGGCCGCGCTCTTAAGCGCCATCGATGAGAAGAATCTCGTGCTCGCCCTCGGACCGGCCGGTACTGGCAAGACCTTTTTGGCCATCGCCAAGGCTGTCGAGGCCCTCGAAAAAGGAACGATCGGCCGCATCATTCTCTCCCGACCTGCCGTAGAGGCTGGCGAAAGTCTCGGCTTTCTACCGGGTGACTTGGAAGACAAACTGGCCCCCTATTTACGCCCCCTCTACGACGCCCTGAATGACCGGCTTGGCCCCAAGCGTCTCAAGCAATTTATGGCCGACGGCACGATCGAGATTGCTCCCGTCGCTTACATGCGCGGGCGCACCCTGAACAATGCCTTTGTTGTGATTGATGAAGCACAAAATTGCACTTACGGCCAGATCAAGATGCTGCTCACCCGCTTGGGCTGGCATTCAACCATGGTCGTCACAGGCGACCCCGACCAAACCGACCTGCTGCCCGACATGTCCGGCCTGAAGGATGTTGCGGACCGTCTTGAGACCCTAGAAACGGTCTCGGTCGTCCGCCTGAAGGAATGTGACATTGTCCGCCATCCCCTGGTCGCTGACATGCTGACGGTGCTGTAGCCAGTTCTCTCAGACAAAAAAAGAGCGTGGCATTTTTTCAAGGCCACGCTCTTCCCAATTGGGGGAGGGTTTCTCACAAACCGCTTGCAAAAATTTCTAAATCATCCCGGCCAGGGACTGAACCAACACCAGCCCGGAAATCGACAAGGTGCCCACATAGGCAAAATAGGACGCGCGGCGTGGATGGGTCGAAGGCCGGGTCACAAGACCTGTCAGGGTCTCTTTCAATGGCATGCCATCACGCAGGGACAGTTGATAGCCCACATAAACGGTGATGATGGCCAGACCGAAGAAAAAGGCATTTGCAGCACTCAGAGCGCCGGTCAAGAACGCCAGACCAACTGCGATAGATGTCATAAAAGCCAGGAAATTGACGATTCGAAGAGACATGGGGGGGATACTCGATCTTACCAAATTGATTGCCAAACAAGCACTTGGGCCTCTCAGGCCCGGCTCTTGGGGTTTATTTAGGAGCGCAATCACGTCAAGGCAATATGACGCTCATCACATAAAAGTGGCAGAAATCTGCGACTTTCTCGCAAGTAGGACCGGCAGCAACGGCAAAGCCGCCAAATCCCTCGTTTACCCCGACAAGGCAAAGCACCCGCCTCTGGCCCATGGCAGCTGCACCTTTCCGGCCCGGATGGTCACCGATCACACCCTGCGCGCTCACGCTAACCTCGTTTTAGGATCTCTTGGCTATTTGGTTCGCTGCGATCCTTTGTTATAAACGAAGTCGCAAATTAAGGGGGGCTCTGCTTGGAGCCAGAGGTTTTAGGGTAACGGCTGGAGGCACATGTGTTTGACGAAAACGCTCAGGAACAATCCTCCTGGGGGACAATGCTACGCGTTCTCGCAATCCTGCTCGTCCTTTCAGGCGGGCTCCTCTACTACTATTTTGGCCCATCCTACGACGATATTCAGGGCAACACGCCCGAATTTTCCTTCTCCACCGTGCCGGTTGATCTGTCGGTCGGCGGCATGCGGTTTGTGATTCCCGAAAACTACACTCAGTTTCCGCGTGATCGCCGCGGCGGCGTTCGCGAGAATGTTGCCCTCTATGCCATCCTGCCAACCATGCAGCCCTACACACGGGATCTGGCGAGCCATTTTGAGGACAGCTCCGAAGAATCCCCGATCGTTCACCTTCAGATCGAGTCCTACCGCGCGCCCTTCAACGAAGAGGAGCGCTTTGAGCGCATCTATCGGCCGAAATTTATCAGTCAGGACGGTGCGCCTGGTCCCGATGGTTTGACCGCCTACAAATTCCGGGAAGGAACCGGTTATCACGGTGAAGATCTTTACGTTGGCAAAGACGACCTTGGACGCATGATCATTTTGCGGTGCAGCCCCTTTGATTCAGAGCTCCTGTTTCCCAACTGTCGGCGTGACACACAGCTCAGTCCCACCGTGGGTCTGAGTTATCGCTTCAAACGCTCGCGCTTGGCCAATTGGCGGCAGATTGATGACGACGTGCGCACGCTGGTTTGGTCATTTCTTTCTGACGACCAAACCCCGGTAAGCGACTAGAGCCCAACACCTTATTCAGACAGGTCGAACTCAAGGATGGCCATGTTGAAGTCGTAAGACACATCGCCATCTTCTTCGTCTTTGTAGATCAGGCCAATGAATTCATCGCCGATCATCACCTCAACGGAATCATCCTTATTGGCGCGCATGTGCAACTCGATGGTATCGAGGCGGAACTTCTGCCGCAGATATTTCTGCAACTTCAGGATTTCTTGTTGATCCACGGAAATGGGCCCTTCTCAAACTGGCATAAACAGGCCTGAGGAAATAGCAACTCAGCCGCGCCCTGACAAGCCATCAATAGAATTGGCGAAGGCTTTCCAGATTAGTCGCTATCGGCAGCGTTGTCCGGCCAGGCATGATCCATATCATGGCTGGGGCTTTCATTACATTTGGCGTCACCGACAATCCGGGCCGGCACACCCGCGACGGTTTTGCGAGCGGGAACGTCATGCAGCACCACGCTGCCTGCCGCAACCCGGGAGCACTCGCCAATCTCAATATTGCCAAGCACCTTGGCACCGACACTCAAAAGAACACCGCGGCGCACCTTGGGATGCCGGTCGCCGTCCTCTTTGCCGGTTCCCCCGAGCGTCACCTCATGCAACATGGAGACATCGTCCTCCACGACAGCGGTTTCACCGATGACAATACCGGTCGCGTGATCAAACATGACACCCTTACCAATCTGCGCGGCCGGGTGGATATCGACCCCGAAGACTTCCGAAATCCGATTTTGCAGGAACAAGGCCATCGGCTCCTCGTCGGTTTCCCAAAGCCAATGGGCAATCCGATAGGACTGAAGGGCGTGATAGCCTTTAAAATAGAGAAAGGGCTGCGCAAACATCTTGCACGCCGGGTCCCGGTTATAGACAGCAACAATATCGGCCCGGGCGGACTGGCCGATCTCTTTTGACTGGGTAAGCGCTTGATCAAACACCTCCCGCAAATTAAGCGGCGTCAGCGCATCACTGCCCAGCTTCTGCGCCAGACGATAAGACAAGGCATCTTCAAAGCGCACCCTGTTAAGAATGGTCGTGTGAAGGAAGCTCGCCAGGATCGGCGATTGCTTTGCCATCTCCATCGCTTCCTCCTGAATGCGTCGCCAGGTTGGGTCGACAGAGCTTAGCGTGTGACGGGTCTTGTATTTGGGGTCGCTCGACAATTTTTTGTTCCTTTATCGCCAGCAGGACGCACCGGCCTAACAAATCTTATTTTATACCCATATGGGGTTGTAAGACAAATCAGTCACCGACCATCCGGTGATTTTGGTCACAGGCGACCCAAATGACCGCTGTCTTGCGGTTATCACGCCAAAGCGATAAAGAAACGTGAAAATAAACTGGAAAGCTTCTAAATGTCCCCAAAGTTTGACGCGCCCCTTTTGCTACCTAAAACCCCCGCAGATGGTGACCGTTTGAAGGCCGCCTACCCCAGCAAGGAAACCCTCCAACTGATGCTGCATCGACGCTCCACCGTCGTAAAGGAGATGACCGAACCGGGACCAAGCGATAAGGAACTGGGGGACCTTCTGACCATCGCCGCGCGCGTGCCCGATCACGGCAAGATCGGCCCCTGGCGCTTTTTGATTTTCAAGGATGACGCGCGCAAAACATTCGGCGACCGTTTGGCTGAAATCTTCTCCCACAAAGAGCCCGCCGCCGACGAAACACGTATCGACTTCGAACGTGCCCGGTTCTTGCGCGCGCCCGTGGTCATAGGTGTGATCTCCAATACAGTTCCTCACCCCAAAGCGCCGGAATGGGAACAAGTTCTTTCCGCTGGCGCGGTATGTCAAAATTTCCTGATAGCGGCCAATGCCATGGGATATGCCGCTCAATGGCTGACAGAGTGGTACGGCTATGACGAGGATGTCGCCAAAGTTCTCGGTCTGAAGGAACGTGAAAAGGTAGCCGGATTTATCTATATCGGCTCGACCCATTGCCAGCCTCTGGAGCGCCGCCGCCCATCTCTCAAGCAGCGCATAAAATTCTGGAGCGGCCGGGGCCGGGCCTAACCACGCCCTCGATAAGGCGGCACTCCTTGCTCAGGGATCCAAACGCCCGCCGGCGCTTCCCCTGTTTGATAAAAGACATCGATGGGGATACCGCCGCGCGGATACCAATAGCCGCCAATGCGCAGCCATTTTGGACTGAGCACCTCGACCAGCCGGCGCGCGATCGCCACCGTACAGTCTTCATGGAAGGCGCCGTGGTTACGAAATGACCCGAGATAAAGTTTGAGCGATTTGCTTTCTACCAGACGCTTGTCGGCGATATAATCAATCACCAGGTGGGCAAAATCCGGTTGCCCGGTCACCGGACACAGGGAAGTGAACTCAGGACAAATGAACCGCGTCACATAGTCGACGCCGGGTTGCGGGTTTGGCACCCATTCCAGCGCCGCCTCTTCCGGCGAGGCGGGTATGGCGCTTTGCTGACCAAGCTGTGTCGTTTTTATAGTATCGCTCATCTTTTCCACTCGTGAATGCGAAGGCCCCATAATCCGGGTTGCGCCCTTATAAGCCTTCACCCCCGCATGCGCAAAGAGCCGAATTGCTCAAAAATTAGTCAGGCTGGGCTCAGACGCCCGGGAAATGGTCAGACACCCATAGGCCTCAGCCAGATCTCGGCCACATCTTCATCAGAGTGCCGCCGCGCGATCAACATTTTTTGCTGTCGGTCGAGTTAACAAAAACCCTTGTTTACCAGTCACTTAATTTAATCCCTTCAACACAGCGCCGCCCCTCAAATGCGCGCCATTAACCAACTGGCCCAAGGTTTGCGAAGTCCTCCTTGAATGCGCAGCCCCACAGCGCGCATCCACCCAAAGAAACAAAAGAAGAAGGAACGCAACCATGCTTAAACTGTCAAAGGCTCTCGCCATTGGTTTTGTCGGACTGACGACAACCGCAATACCGGCTCTCGCCGAAGACGCCATTCCCGGTGAATTCTCAGCCAACCTGACCCTCACCACCAACTACCTCTATCGCGGCGTGACTCAGACCAGCGACGGCGCCGCCATTCAGGGCGGCTTCGACTACACCTATGACGCCTTCTACGCAGGCGTCTGGGCCTCAAGCCTCGACTTTGGTGACACATCCAGCACCGGCATCGAAATGGATTGGTACGCCGGGTACGCCCCGACGATCAATGGCGTCGATCTCGACTTCGGCGTGCTCTACTACACCTACCCGGACTCCATTGACGACGGCGCCGAGCAGGACTTTGTTGAGCTCTATGCCGGAATGGGCGGCGCGATCACTGAAACCTTTTCGCTCAGCGGCAAGATTTCCTATTCGCCCGAATTCTATCTGGAAACCGGCGAGGCCTGGTATTACCAGCTCGACGCGGGCCTCACATTTACCGATGCCCTAAGCGCCAGCGCGCATTATGGCTATCAGACCTTTGACGAAAGCATGATGGACGAATATGCCGACTGGAACATCGGTCTGACCTACAGTGTCGATTGGTTTGATCTGGATTTGCGCTACTACGACACCCAGGACCGCATTGGAGGTAGCAACGACGATGTCTTTGTTGTCGCAATCTCTCGTTCCTTCTGAGAACAAGACAACAAAGTAAAACTGGCGCCGTCTGACTCCCCTCAGGCGGCGTCATTCATTTTGATGAAGTCGAGAAAGCCCTGCTTAAAGACCTGTTCCGAAACCGCCCGCAAATGGTCGCGTCGGGGGATAGACAAAAACGCGCCCTTTGGAAAGGCCTCTGCCAATCGTGCCGGATTGCCGATGATGGTGTCCCGCTCTCCGGCGGCCACCAGAACAGGCTTGGCAAACGCCGCCAGGACATAAGGATCCGCCTGGTAACGGCGCCCCCGCATGCAGGCCGCCAGGGCCAAACGGTCCGCTTTTTGCGAATCTGCAAAGAGTCGAAAGCTCAGAGCCGTTTCATGTGAAACACTTGACGGATCCTCAGCCTCAAGGCCTGCCGCGATATCTTCCGCATCGCCCCGCCCGCCCTCAAACAGCACATCGCCCACACCGCCAAGCGTGAGGGTCATAAAACGCCCTTCCTCCTCCGGCAGCAGATCAAGCAACAGCATGGCGCCCATCGAATACCCCACGCCATGGACGACAGAAACCTCCAGATGATCAAGCAGAGCCAAAATATCGGATTTCATCGCGGCACTCGTATAAAGCGCCGGGTCATGTGGCTTGTCGCTTTTCCCATGGCCCCGTAAGTCGAGCGTGATAACCCTGCAGCCGTTTTCCAGCAAAAACGGCACCCAACCGGTTACCTCCCAATTGAGCTTGGCATTGGACGCAAAGCCATGCACCAGCAACACAGGCACACCTTCTCCCACGTCCTCAAAGTGAATGGTCAGTCCCTGATGCGTAAAATGTGCCATCTCAGCTTTCTTACCTTATCCCTCGTCCCGACCTTGTGGAGTGAGCCTTTTAGACATTAAACTTCTAACAACTGACTCGCGGCAGTGGGGAGAAAATTCATGAGCGCAAAGAAATCAATTTTGGGTCCAGTTCTCGAACAGACCTTCACATATGTCTTCAGAAACTTTCCCACGGTTTTGAAAGCAGTCGGCATCCCTGTCGTTTTCCTGACCGGCATCACACTCTATTATGCCATGCCGGCTTTTATCCATTTTATCGAAGTTGTTGAACTGGCCGAACAGACCGGCGACCAAACATCGGCGCTTTCAGCGCTAGGACCACTGTTCGCCAACATGTCGTTGATGTTCCTGGCCGCGCTTTTATTTTATCCCATGATCATTACGTCGCTGACCCGAAATATTGTGTTGGGGGAAGAGGTTCCGCTCCTGAACCTCTCTAGCAACGTCTTTCGTGTTGTTGGCGCCATGGTCCTCTTGTTTTTGATCTGGATGGGCATCGCCTTTATTGGAACACTATTGTTATCAGCTGTCGCAGGGATCTTCAGTGCAGTCGGATTCTTCCCCGGGATTTTTCTTGTCTTTATCGCCTATCTGATCGCGATACTGGCATTCCTCACCAAGTCTTCATTGATTTTGCCAGATGTGGCGATCAGTGGCCGCTTGCGTCTTACGGAGGGATGGAACCTAAGCCATGGTTATCTTTGGCCCCTCCTCGGCACCTACTTTGTCCTGACAATTCTGCTGGGAATCATCGGAAACCTGATCGGCGGCTTGGCCATCGCAATTGGCAGCCTCGGGTTCGACGAAGCAGTCCTGGAAAGTGCCATGAGCAGTAACTCAAGCGTTCAATTCTTGACCGATATCCTAAACCTCACACGCACCCCCATCGGCATGTTTGCCATGTTGATCTATATTTTGGGCAATATCCTTACCGCTGGAGCGCAGTTTTCCGCCTTTGCCTTTGCTTATGCACACTTAAGCAATCCGTCCGCGGACCTTCCGTCTGCTGAAAACTGACAAAAAGTCTCCAAATTTTTTTTGGTAACCCCCTTTACACAACGTTGCCGCATTCCCACTTGTCGGTTATAGTTTGCGTTAACTATACTCTCCGCAGGACACATCAGGGGGTTCACATGACCACATTCTCCTCAAAAAATACTAAGATTGGGCTGCTCGGTGGCGGCCTCATCATCGCTGTCGGCGTCGTCGCGCTAATCAGCGACAAATTTCCACCCAGTTCCGTCGAAAACCTAACGGGTACGCTCGCGCCGGCCGAACGCACCCACAACAGCCAGATCACTGAGGCCGATGTTCAGCTCGGCGATGAAAGCATCGCGCGAATGATGCAGACCGATGCTTTCGAACTTTTGATCACGGATCCCGCTTTTCGCGCGCTCGCCATGGACCCGGGATTCAGGGCTCTCGCCCGCACACCCGGCGCGCTTGAAACCATGGCCCGATCACCGGAAGCCTTTACAACACTCGCGAAGAACGCAGATGCCTTCGACGCCATGCTGATGAACCCGAAAGCCTTTGAAGGCCTCGCCCGCGACCCCGGCGCGTTTGAATCCGCCGCCCGCGACATCAAAGCCTTCGAAAGTAAGGGCTTCGACGCCGATGCTTTCGATAGCATGGCCCGCAGCGCAGATGCTTTTGACGTGCTTGCCCGCAGCCCTGGCGCTATTGACACATTGTCGCGCCACGCTGAAGCCTTCAAAACGCTCGCACGTCACCCGGAAGCTTTTGCCCGCATGGCAGCAGATGGCAATGCCTTTGCAAAATTTGCTCAAGACGTTGGCGCCTTCGGTGCCGAGGCACGCAGCCCGCAAGCCTTTGACGGCGATGCACGGGCAGTAGAAGCTTTCAACCGCTTGGGCAACGATGCAGGCGCAATGGACACACTCGCCCGCGACGCTGGGGCCTTTGATGCGCTGGCCCGCAACGCCGAGGCTTTCAAAACCCTGGCCCGTGACGCCGACGCCTTCAACGTTTTGGCCCGCGACCCCGGTGCATTTGATGTATTGGCGAAAAACGCTGATGCCTTTGACGCTTTAGCACGCGATCCGCAGGCCTTTGGAACACTGGCCCGCAATGCTGAAGCCTTTGGCGTCATGGCACGTCACGCTGATGCCTTCGATACCATGGCAAGAAATCCGGGCGCCTTTGATGTGCTGGCCCGTGACGCCGGTGCCTTTGATGCACTTGCTCGCAACGCCGAGGCCTTCAAAACCCTGGCGCGTAACCCGGAAGCCATGAGCGTCCTGGCCCGCAACGCCGAGGCCTTTGAAAGCCTCGCCCGCAACCCGGGTTTCCTGGATATGGCAGGCTCGCCAAATTTCTCCGCGCTGCTAAACGATCCAGGCTTCGCGGATGCGATGGCCGCAGGCCGATAAACTAAAACATCAAGGCCGCTTGGATCGCTTCCAGGCGGCCTTTTTTTCTCTTTGGGCTGAGGGGTAAATATGGGGCTGTCACTTACCGCATTGGCGGGTTATTTGGCGGTAGCGCTCGCCGGGGCTATCGACTTCGGCAAGACGTTTTCCATGGATCTGATCGAAACAGAAGACATGCGTCTCCTCTACTTCGATCCCCACCAGACTCATTTAACCCCTTATGCGACCCGCGCTTTTGAAAACTCTCTCGCTTATCAGCAGAATATTTTCGAATGGACCCCCTGGGAAAAAACAACCCTTCTCCTGAAGGACTTCACCGACTACGGCAATGCCGCGGCAAGGTCTTCGCCCAATGATGCGCTGGTCGTCGATGTGGCGCCGCTAAGCCGCACTTACGAAACCTTCACGGCCGGCGAGCGGATCTACACATTGATGAACCATGAATTGGTTCATGTCGCCACCATGGACGTCTGGAACAAGCGCGATGCCCGCTGGCGAAACTTCTTCCACGGCAAGCCGCTGGCCATTGGCGAGCATCCCGAATCCATCCTCTACAATTACCTGGCAACCCCGCGGGTCAACGTGCCGCGCTGGTACCTCGAAGGCAGCGCCGTCTTCATGGAGACCTGGATGGCGGGCGGTCTCGGCCGCGCCAAGGGCGGCTATGACGAAATGGTCTTCCGTGCCATGGTGCGCGATGACGCCCATTTTTATTCCGCTCTGGGTCTGGTCGCCGAAGGCACCGCTGTTGATTTCCAGGTCGGCGTTAATGCCTATCTTTACGGCACGCGCTTCATGTCCTACCTCGCGCTGCAATACGGGCCGGAAAGCGTCATCGAATGGCTCAAACGCGGCGAAGACAGCGAGGCCTATTATTCCAAGCAATTTGAAAAAGTCTTTGGCAAGCCGCTCACTGTGGCCTGGAACGATTGGATTGAGTGGGAGCATGCCTTTCAGAGATCAAACCTGAAGGCCATCAACCGCAAACCAGTCACGAAGACAACACCGCTCACGGAGCGGGCGCTTGGGTCCGTCTCGCGCACCTACTATCTGCCAGAAACCGGGGAGCTGCTTGGCGCCTTCCGTTATCCCGGCACGGTGGCGCACCTGGGTGTGCTCAATCCCGCCACGGGTAATATTCGCAAGCTCACCGATATCAAGGGCCCCATGCTCTATGAGGTGACCTCGCTTGCCTTTGATCCCAAAACCAATCGAGCCTGGTACACCACCGACAATTACGCCTATCGCGATGTCATGGAGATTGACGTGGCGACCGGTAAGCAAAAAATGATCACCAAGGACAAACGCATCGGAGAGCTTGTCTTTAATCGCGCGGACGGATCGCTCTGGGGCCTGCGCCACTTCAATTCCTATGTGTCGGTGATGCGCAAAGACGCAAACTCCGACAAATGGCAGGAGCTTTACTCCTTTCCCTACGGCAAAATTGCCTACGACATGGACATCTCGCCGGATGGACGCATGATTGCCCTCTCTCTCGCAACCATTAACGGCGACCAACACCTCAAGATCTATGACGCCGAGGCTCTGCGCGGCGGTGCACTTGAAGAGGTGGGTGAATTTGCTTTTGCGACCTTCGTGCCGGAGAGCTTTGCCTTCTCGGATGATGGGCGTTACCTCTACGGCTCCGCCTACTACACCGGTGTTTCCAACATTCTGCGCTATGAACTGGCAACCGACGAAATGGAAGCCATGTCTAACGCCGAAACCGGTTTCTTCCGCCCCATCCCTTTGAGCGACGGACAAATCATCGCCTATGAATATACCGGCAATGGATTTCGCCCCGTGTCGTTTGAAGGGAAAATTGTCGACGATCTGTCCACCATCAACCTCTTTGGCGAAGTGGTTCAGAAACTCTATCCTCAACTCGACAGATGGGGTGCGGGCTCTCCCGCGCGCATTGATTTCGATGAGGTGGTTGAAAAGCGCGGCAAATATATTCCCGCCAAAGAATTGGGACTTGGCTCGGCCTATCCGATTATCGAGGGCTACAAGGGCTACGGTTCCATCGGCTGGCACTTCAACATCGAAGACCCCATGCAGTTCAACAAACTGCTCGTCACCGCCTCCTATTCTCCCACCGATAGCCTGGATGCGGACGAACGTTTCCACGCTTATCTGGGATATATCACGCCTTTCTGGAGCGTCGAATACCGTCACAATGATGCCGATTTCTACGATCTTTTTGGCCCCCGCGAGCGCGCTCGCAAAGGCGATAGCCTGCAGATCGCCTACGGCAAGGCGCTGATCTACGACAAGCCTCGCAAGCTCGACCTGGATGTGAAGCTGGGCTATTTCACCGGCCTCGACACCCTGCCCGCCAACCAGAACGTGGCGGCCACCTCCGATGAGCTGATAAATGCCAGCCTTGGTCTCAGCTTCGAGAACACGCGCAAGTCCCTGGGCAGCGTCGACCATGAGAAGGGCCTCGAATGGGAAGCGGTCCTTTCTGCCGCCAATGACACCACGGACACGATGACCAAACTGCGCGGCGGCGTGAATTTTGGCTTCGCCCTGCCTGTCAATCACGCGTCCATATGGTTTTACAATGCCGCTGGCGTTTCAGATGGGCCGGATACCAGCCCTCTGACCAATTTCTATTTTGGAGCCTTCGGCAACAACTATGTCGATGATGGGGCTGAAAAACGCTATCGCGAATATCAATCCCTCCCGGGGTTTGAATTCGACGAAGTGAGCGCCGGCAATTTTGGCAAATCGACCCTTGAGCTCAATCTGCCGCCCTTGCGCTTTCGCGAAGTGGGTGCGCCGAGCCTTTATTTGAGTTGGATGCGCCCGGCGCTCTTTGCTACCGGACTTGTTGCGGATCCGGGCGATGACTTTGAGCGCACTTTGGTCTCAGCAGGCGGTCAGCTTGATTTCCACTTTACCCTCGCCCACCGTCTGCCCATGACCCTGTCGGTTGGCTACGCGGCCGGGTTTGAAGACGGCGACAAAAGAGGTGACGAGGCGATGATTTCCCTTAAAATCCTCTAATCTGAGGATTCTAAAAAAAGGGGCCTGCGCCGGAACCCATGGATCTACTTATCAAAGCCCTCATCGGCCTATTACCGGTCGTTGTCTTTCTCTACGTCCTCTACCACCTGGACAGTCACCGGCTTTTGAGCCCCTTCCGGGTTTACTGGACCATGGTCTTTGGCGTTTATGCCGCTGGTATTGCCTTCTTCTCCAACATCTTCCTGCTCGATCTTCTGGATGTTGATCGCATTACCTATTCGCGTTTCATCGCGCCCAACATCGAAGAGGGCCTAAAAGCACTCGTCCTGCTCTATCTCTTCCGAACCAACCGGGTCGGCTTTCTGGTCGATGCCGCGATCCTCGGATTTGCCGTGGGCACCGGCTTTGCCGTGTTTGAGAACATGTACTTCCTGCTCAATGCCACGGGTCTGCATGTGGGCGACTGGATCATCCGCGGTTTTGGTACAGCGATCATGCACGGCGGTGCTATCGCCATTTTCGCGCTGATTACCCAGCACATCACGGACCGACACCTGAAAACCCATCTCATCTATTATGTACCGGGCTTTATCGCGGCCATCTCCATCCATTCACTTTACAATCACTTCCCGGTCTCACCGCTTTGGTCAACGCTGATCGCCCTCCTCACCCTGCCCACCGTTTTCTATCTGGTGTTCCGCAAAAGCGAGGTTTCGATCCACAATTGGCTTGAGGCTGACTTCCGCGCCCACGAGGAAATGCTTGAGCAGATGATTTCCGGCGAGTTTCCCCACACCGAGCGCGGCCGTTTTTTGCTCGACTTCCAGACTGTCTTTGAAGGGCCCATCGTCGACCACATGCACACCTATGTGCGCATCCACACCGAGCTGATCATCAACGCGGAGGGCATCCTGCTCGCCCGCGAGGATGATGTGGATGTGGAGGTAGACCCCGAGGTCAAGCGCAAGGTTTTGGACCTCCATGACCTGGAACAAAAGATCGGTCAGACCGGTCTTCTGGCCATGAAACCACATCTGCATTTTTCAAAGCGTGAGTTTTGGGAACTCTACATGCTCGAGGACGAGCTGGCCCACGACGCCCATTTAAAGGAAAAGAGCTGATACCAACTTTGGGGTCAACTTTGGGGTCAGGCTCTTTTGGTGGTATCCTCACCCCTGAGCATCCCGTTCCTCTGCACAGCCGCACCCCGCTCATACCAGCCCTGGCTGGCGTTGACGATCCTGACCACACTCAGCATAACCGGCACTTCGATGAGAACACCAACCACGGTCGCAAGCGCCGCGCCGGAAGAAAAGCCGAAGAGAGATATGGCCGCCGCCACCGCCAGTTCAAAAAAGTTTGAGGCGCCAATAAGCGCCGACGGACAGGCCACCGCATGGGATTCCCCCGCCGCGCGATTGAGATAATAGGCAAGACCTGAATTAAAATAGACCTGGATCAGGATCGGCACGGCCAGCAAGACAATGATCAAGGGCGCTGCCAGAATCTGCTGCCCCTGAAAGGCAAAGAGCAAAACAAGTGTGGTCAGAAGCGCCACCAGAGACGCCGGCTGCAGGGCGATAAGCAGCTGCGCCAGCTTGCTCTCCCCCTGCGCCAACGCCCATTTGCGAATGCCCTGCGCCAACATTACCGGCACAAGAATATAAAGCGCTACCGAAAGGAAAAGCGTTTCCCACGGCACCGTAATGGCGGAAAGCCCCAAGAGCAAAGCCACGATCGGCGCGAAGGCGAAAATCATGATGACGTCATTGAGCGCCACCTGCGAGAGCGTGAAATGCGGCTCACCGTCCGACAAGTTGCTCCAGACGAACACCATGGCCGTGCAGGGTGCCGCCGCCAGCAAAATGAGCCCGGCGATGTAGGAATCAATCTGCGTCGCCGGCAGATAGGGCCTGAACAGCCCGCCGATGAACAGCCATCCCAACAGCGCCATGGAAAAGGGTTTCACCAGCCAGTTAACACCGAGGGTTACACCAATGCCGCGCCAGTGCTTGCGGACCTCATACAAGGCCGCAAAGTCTATTTTGATCAGCATCGGGATGATCATCGCCCAGATGAGAACCGCCACGGGCAGGTTGACCTTGGCGACCTCCAGCGCGCCAATCGCCTGAAAGATGCCCGGCGCAAGCCAGCCGAAAAAGATCCCCACAACAATGCAAAGGCCCACCCACAAGGTGAGATAGCGTTCAAAAAAACTCATGGGATCGATTTTCCAATTTCGGCGAGCCGCGCCGACAACGCGTCGCCCGTTAATACATCAAAGGGCAGATCAACAAACTGCCGCACCCGGTGATGGAGAACCTCATAAGCTGCCTGAAAGGCCGCCGCTTTCACCGCGTCAGAGCCCTCCACCGCCGCCGGGTCCGGCAAACCCCAATGGGCCGAGACCGGATGGCCAGGCCAAATGGGACAGGTCTCATTGGCGGCACTGTCACAGACGGTAAAGATGAAATCCATGGGCGGTGCGCCCGCCCCTTCAAATTCATCCCAGCTCTTGGAACGAAAGTGGGACGTCTCATAGTCCAGTCCTCCCAACAGTTTCAGCGCATGAGGGTTGACCGCACCCGCTGGCTGACTGCCCGCGCTAAAGCCCTGAAAGCGCCCTTTGCCAAGGCGCGAAATCAGGGCTTCACCGAGAATGCTCCGGGCCGAATTGCCGGTGCACAAAATCAAAACATTCTTTAATGGCACCGGCAATCCCTTAGCAGCAAGAACCAGTTGGTGCCGGCCGGGCCGCCTCTTTGGCCGCGCCGCAACAAGCAGCGGCCGCCTCTTCCGCTGGGCTGCAACAGGCCGCCGCCTTATCAGCCCCATCCGCCTCGCGCACATCGCCGCCAAAGGTCGTGCTTTCACCCTTGGTCAAAAAGGTTTCCCAGGAAACCCCTTCCGGATCGGCAATCCAGCTCTTTTCCGATTGCGCATAGCAGCAAACGGTATCGCCTTCTTCAAAGATCGGACGACCCGCTTGCTTGAGGCGGCCATAAACTTCCGCCAATTCATCATCGCTCTCGACTTGGATGCCCAGATGATCGACGCCCTTCTTGTCGCCGCGCGAGGTAATCGCAAAATTGACGCGAGGATCGTCCAGCATCCATTTCGCATAATCGTCCTTGAGAACTGTCGGCTCCGACGCAAAGAGCGCATTGTAAAAGGCAATCGACTGATCAAGGTCGGCCACCGACAAATTGACATGCAAGCGTTTCATGTTCGTCTCCTTTAAGTTACGACGGCGCGCAGCACCCGGCCAAAACCGTGTCGAGAACCGGCGCGCAGATTTCATGTTGCCCCTGGCAGCAGTCTTCCATCAGAAAACTCAACAGCGCCCGCGTGCCGCCAAAGTCTATGCGATAGATAATCGACCGCCCGCTGCGCTCGGACGACACCAGCCCGGCGTTCACAAGAACCGCAAGATGGGTCGAGAGCGTGTTGTGCGGGATGCCGAGCTCGCGCGCGATGGTGCCCGCAGCCAGTCCCTCTTCCCCCTGTTTGACAAGGCGGCGAAAGACCAAAAGGCGGGTTTCCTGAGAAAGGGCTCCAAAGGCCTTTATGGCTGTGTTTGTTTCCATATGTCGAGAAGTATCGACATAACTAGAAAAAGTCAAGCACCGCAAATGTGACAGACGTTACCGCTGCGCCTTAAAGCTTTCCGCCGAGGCGAGGCGCCAATATTCCGCATAGGCGGTGCCCTCCGGCGCGTCCAGTAGCTCGTTCCTCTCAAAGAAGGGATAAATATGGTCGATCCGGTGCACATCCACCGAGCTCACCCGGTGAATGAGGTGATGCGGTTCGAGCCCTTCCGGGTGGTCAAGCCCCGCCGCCGCCACGATGTCGGCGAGCGCCTCCAGCGTCTTGCAATGAAACCGCGCCGCCCGCTCCGCCTGCACCGGCACCACCAGCCCGCGCTGGCGCCCCGGGTCCTGGGTCGCGACCCCGGTGGGACAGGTGCCGAGGTGGCAGCGCAGCGATTGCACGCAGCCAATGGAAAACATGAAGGCCCGCGCCGCGTTGCACCAGTCGGCGCCAATGGCGAAGTTACGCGCAAGGCCCGCGGCCGAGAAAACTTTGCCAGCGGCGGCAAGGCGCACCTCATCGCGCAGGCCCGTCCCCACCAGCGCATTGCGCATGGTCACCAGCCCTTCGGTGAGCGGCGCCCCCACATGGTTGGAAAGCTCAAGCGGCGCCGCGCCCGTGCCCCCTTCCGCGCCATCGACCACAATATAGTCAAGGCGGAGCCCGGTCTGCAGCATGGCCTTCATGATCGCCATCACTTCGTGCACATGGCCGACACAGAGCTTGATGCCCACTGGCTTGCCGCCGGACAGCTCGCGCATCTTGGCCGCGAACTCCAAAAGCTCAATCGGCGTTGAAAAGGCTGAATGACGGCGCGGCGAAATACAGTCCTCACCCACAGGCACCCGCCGTGTCGCCGCGATCTCCGCCGTCACCTTGGCGCCCGGCAACATGCCTCCATGGCCGGGCTTGGCGCCCTGGCTGAGTTTGATCTCGGTCATCTTGACCTCGGGCCGCCCGGCGTTCTCAGCAAAGAGAACCGGATCAAACTGTCCCTTGTCGTCGCGGCAGCCGAAATAGCCCGACCCGATCTCCCAGACCAGATCGCCGCCATGTTTCAGGTGATAGGGGCTGATGCCGCCCTCCCCGGTGTCATGATAAAAGCCGCCCTGTTTGGCCGCCAGATTGAGCGCCTCAATGGCATGGGCCGACAGGGAGCCAAAGCTCATGGCCGAAATGTTGAAAACGGAAGCGCTATAGGGCTGGGTGCAATCCTTGCCGCCTACCAGGACGCGGGGGTCTGGCACCAGATCAGGGGCCGGCGCGATGGAATGGTTGATCCATTCGTAGTCGTCGCCGTCCGTGTCGAGCTTGGTGCCAAAAGGCACGGTGTCCGTTTCGCCGCGCGCGCGGGCCTGCACAAGATTGCGAGCCTCGAAGCTGAAGGGCTCGCCTTCCAGATCCCCTTCCACGATATAGGCCCGCAGGTAAGGCCGAAGATCATAAAACAGCCAGCGGATGCGCGCCGCCACCGGATAGTTGCGCATCAGCGTCCAGCGCCGCTGCACCACATCATAAATGCCGAGGAGAACGAGCGCCGCGCCAAGCGCCGCGCCGATCAGCCACCATTTGCTGTAAGCCGCCGCCAGATAACAAAAGAACACTGAGAGGAAGACCGCCGCCACCGGCACAATCGCCCGTTTCAACCCATCGCGGCTAAAAAAGGCTCTTAAAAAACTTGTGGTGTCCGATGTGTCTGCCAAGGCGCGCTCCTTCCAATAAAGGAATCTTTGAGCCTTGAGGCTACCCCAACTTCAGGCCTTCCGCAAATTCCCCCATCAGCCGTTCGTACTCAGCCTCGGACGGGAATTTCTCATAAGAA
The DNA here is from genome assembly GCA_006226305.1 of Alphaproteobacteria bacterium. Classification (GTDB taxonomy): domain Bacteria; phylum Pseudomonadota; class Alphaproteobacteria; order M2410; family M2410; genus M2410. The sequence goes on from SBHG01000163.1 coordinate 27,578, forward strand.
TATTTCGCGCCAGTCTGGGCCCAGGGCAGCTTCTCGGATGTATAGGATTCCTGAAAGGGCGTGAACCTGGCCGCATTGTCGAGCATCATCGACCGCACATTGACGAAGGCCGGCGGCCCGTCGAAGGTTGTAAACATCCAGCTCTTGCAGTGATCGCAGCAGCGGTGATCGTGATCGATCTGCCGCCCACCCAGCACCGTCTCGCCCTTGGTCACTTTGAAATTCTCGGCCGGGTAGAGCGTCGACAGCGAAAAGGCGCTCGAGGTCATCTTCTGACAGCCCGTGCAATGACAAGCCATGGTCAGCACCGGATCGCCGGTCACTTCGATCTCGACCCTGCCGCAGCGGCAGGAACCTTTGTGGGTGGTGTAGATCATGATCCTATTCGGAATTTTTGTGGCTGAAAGCAGCGCAATATCGCGTTTGCATCCATTTCCCTACATAAAACGAGCCTCTGAGCCATTTGCAGCAATCCCGCCCTTGCAAAGGGATTCCTGCATACGCTTATAAACCGATTTTCTGCTTCGTCCCACAATTCTTCCTTCTCGTTTTCCGGCAGGCCAAATTGACCCAACAATTTCTCAATTTCACCAAAATCCCCACTTGCGCCGATATCATTATATTGCATTTTTAGATATTGCCTTCTAACAGGTGAATACATTTGCGCAGCCATATATCCTGCACACAGAACGAAAACCTGATCTTTGAGAATCATTTCCTTCTTATTGACACACACCGATCCACTCAACGACCTGCTACAAATTCTGGCTCGGATAGGCACTTGTCCAATCGACAATAACGCCAAAGCATGCCCAGATTCGTGTATTGCAGCATCGTACAATTGGAAATAATTCGAGTAAACTTTGCCCCCCCTGCTAATACGCAATGTTAATTGAAGTTTTTGCATCGCACCGGATCAACAAAACTGGTGCGGACGGAGGGACTCGAACCCTCAACCTCTTACGAGGGACAGATTTTAAGTCTGTTGCGTATACCGATTCCGCCACGTCCGCCTGTGTCGCGCCCTTATCGTCTCTGGGGCGCTCAAGACCGGGGGACCATGCCTGATTTGCCCGGGAGATGCCAGTTTTTTGGCGTTTTCATGATGTCATTCCGCGACTTGATCGCGGAATCCAGACTGCGGGGCTCTCATACGCTTCCCTGGATCCCGTGGTCAAGCCACGGGATGACAGGTTTGAGGCAAGGGAGAAGGTATTCCTCACCCCTGCTCAATCTCGGGTTCACCGCCCAGGTCCCGCATCAGGGCCTCGACCTTTTCCGCCGCTTCCTCCAGCAAAGCGAGGTCGGAAGAGCGCAAGACCAGCGTCACCCCATAGCGCTTGCCGCGATAAAAGGGATAAGAGCCCATGGAGACATCCGGATAGGCCTCCTGCAGGCGCCCAAGCGGCTTGGCGAGATCGCCTTCCGCCAGATGCGCCGACAGGCTGACGCTGGCAACCCGCGCGCCGCCGACGAGCTCGCCGCGCACGCTTTCCAGCATGGCTTCCACCAGCATGGGGATGCCCGCCATGACGAAAACATTTTCAAGCCGAAAGCCCGGCGCCTTGGAAATCGGGTTTTCGATGAGCGAGGCCCCATCCGGAATGCGCGCCATGCGCAGCCGCGCCTCATTGAGCATTTCCTTGTCGTAGCGCGCTTCAAACATCTTCACCACCTCCGGGTGATGATCGATGCCAACCCCAAAGGCCGCCGCGATGGAATCCGCCGTAATGTCGTCATGGGTCGGGCCGATGCCGCCAGTCGTAAACACATAGGTATATCGCGCCCTGAGCGCGTTCACCGCCTCGACAATCTCTTGCTCAATGTCCGGAACAACCCGTGCCTCTTTCACCTGAATGCCGAGCTCGCCGAGCCAGGTGGCGATATAGCCGATGTTCTTGTCCTTGGTGCGGCCGGAGAGAATTTCATCGCCGATCACCAGCACAGCGGCGGTTACAATGTCGGAAGGGGCCATATGTCAAACGTCCTTGGGATATCCGCCTCAAGCTTATTGCATTTCCAAGGCACTTCCAGTCTAAAACAGGTGAATTTGAAAGGTTTGTCACATGGAATGGCCCTCCCCTTTGCGGCGCGGCGTGATGTTAAAGCGCTACAAGAGATTTCTGGCGGATGTGGAACTGCCCGATGGCGAAATGGTCACCGCCCATTGCGCCAATCCCGGCGCCATGACCGGCCTGAAAGACCCCGGCCTGCCCGCCTTTCTGTCGACAAGCGACAACCCCAAGCGCAAGCTCAAGTTTTCTCTTGAGGCGGTGGAAGTGGGCGGCAAACTCGTCGGCATCAACACAGCCCACCCCAACCGCATCGTTGAAGAGGCCATCACCGGCGACAAAGTGCCGGAGCTGAAGGGCTACGAGCGCCTGCGCCGCGAGGTGCGCTATGGCGAAAACAGCCGCATCGATGTCCTGCTTGAAGACCCGAAAAAGGGCCTTGCCTATGTGGAGGTGAAAAACGTCCACCTGATGCGCGAGCATGGCCTGGCCGAGTTTCCCGATTCGGTCACCGCGCGCGGCGCCAAGCATCTGGTGGAGCTTGCCAATATGGTGGGCCAGGGCCACCGCGCGGTCATGTTCTACCTCGTTCAGCGGATGGACTGCGACCGGCTCTCCATCGCCGGAGACATTGACAAGACTTACGCCGAAGCCCTTGAAATGGCTATGAAATCAGGGGTTGAAGTC
>SBHG01000036.1 GCA_006226305.1 Alphaproteobacteria bacterium
TCATAGCCATCGCAATCGAGCACTTCGGCCCAGATGTAGGAATAATATCCAGCTGAATAGCCGCCGGAGAAGATGTGGCTGAAATAGGTCGAGCGGTAGCGCGGCGCGATCCTGCTATCCAATCCGATGGCGGCCATGGCCTCGGCCTCAAAGGCTTCTACGTCTTTTTCTTCATCCGATTCAATCTGGCACCAGGCAAAATCCAGGAAGGAGGCAGCCAAGTATTCCCCGGTCTTAAACCCTTGTCCAAAGGCGCTGGCGGCCTGGATCTTGGCGATCAAGGCATCCGGGATCACGTCGCCTGTCTCGATGTGGCGGGCGTAATGCTGCAACACCTCTGGCTCCATGGCCCAGTGCTCCATGATTTGGCTCGGCAGCTCAACGAAGTCGCGCTTAACGGAGGTACCTGCCAGATGCTCGTAGGTGACATCGGTCAGAAGCCCGTGCAGGGCGTGGCCGAACTCATGGAAGACGGTGCGCACTTCATCGAAAGACAGAAGTGCGAACTCGCCGGGTTTTGGTTTCGGGAAATTACAGGTGTTGGTGATGATCGGGCGCACGCGGCCATGGGTGTTGGATTGCTCACGCAGGCTCGACATCCAGGCGCCATCGCGCTTGGAAGAGCGCATATAATAGTCGGCGATAAAGATCCCGATGTGGTCACCGCTTTCGTTTGTCACCTCATAGGCCTCAGCATCGACATGGGGCAGGGCCACATTGTCAAGCGGTGTGAAGGTGAGGCCGTAAAGGCGTCCGGCGACATAAAAAGCGCCGTCACGTACATTGGGGAGTGCGAAATAGGGCCGCGCTTCATCGTCGTTCAAGTCGAAACGTTCGGCGCGAATTTTTTCCGCATAATATTTCCAATCCCATGGGGCGAGTTCAAAGTTTTGACCGTCCTCCTGGATCTTCTTTTGCAGATCGTCAGCCTCCTCCTCAACTTTCTTTTGAGTGGGATTCCAAAGACTTTGCAAAAGCTCAAGGGCGCGCTCAGGTGTCTTGGCCATGCGATCGTCAAGCATATAGGCGGCATGGGAGGTATACCCAAGGAGCCGCGCGCGCTTTGCCCGCAGCGCCGAAATTTTTGCCGCGAGGGGGCGGTTGTCAAAGGCCTCATCGGCGGCGAGGTTTAAATAGGCCTTGTAGATTTTTTCGCGCAGCTCGCGCTTATCAGCAAATTGCAGGATGGGGTTCATGGAGGAACGGGTGATGGTGAAGAAATATTTGCCCGAGTGGTCGCGTTCGCTGGCTGCCTCTGCAGCGGCGTCGCGAATGCCCTGCGGCACACCGGCGAGGTCAGTCTCATCAAGGAGCAGTTCAAAGCTGTTGATGGACTTGAGTATATTTTGTCCAAAGCGGGTGGTCAGGCTTGCGAGCTCTTCGTCGAGCTTTTCGACCTCATCGCGGGCTTCAGGGCTGAGCGCGGCGCCTGCGCGGACGAAGTCTTTGTGGATTTCCGTCAATAGCGCGCTCTGCTCGTCGGTCAGCGCCGATTGATCGTCATTTTCATAGACGGCATTGATGCGGGCAAAAAGCTTTTCATTCATTTGAATGGCCGACCAATGGGCTGCCATGCGGGGCGCGAGGTCGCTTTGGATCGCCTGCAGCGCTTCATTGGTATTGCCCGAGGCCAGATTGTAAAAAACGGCGCTGACTTTTCTGAGGAGGGCGCCCGCGCGCTCATAGGGCTCAAGTGTATTTTCAAAGGTTGGGCCGTCTGTGTTTTCAAAAATGGCGTCAATCTCGCCATTGTGTTCGGCAAAGGCGGTGTCGAAAGCGGGGCCGAAATGTTCCGGCTTGATCCGGTCAAAAGGGGGCAGGCCGAAGGGGGTGCTCCAGATTTCAAGAAGCGGGTTACTCATAAAAAAGTCCTTTGGAAACATTTGCTTCCAAAGGACTTAGGTCATTGGCGGGTGGGTTACAAGATCAGGCGCGGTCTTTTCCGTCCATGCCGGCATTTGGCCTTGCTTCCGTGACAAATTTGCGCGCTAGGGCGCCAATTTCTCGTGGGTCGAGGCTGGGGCTCTCTGTCATGGGGCCGCGATGCCAGCCTTCCGCGACGGCAAAGAAGTAGCCGCAGCTTTCAAAGACCCGGCCTGTAATGTCTTTGGAGTCTTCGGAGACAAGCCAGGTGGCGATCGGAGCCACATATTTGGGGTCGCGGCGGGCAATCTGTTCTTCGGTAAAGTCACGCAGATCTTCGGTCATGCGCGTGTGGGCAACCGGCGCGATGGCGTTGCACGTGACCCCGTAGCGGGCGAGCTCCATGGCGGTAATGACGGTGAAGGAGGCGATGCCTGCCTTGGCCGCGCCATAGTTACATTGGCCAACGTTGCCGTAGATGCCCGAGACCGAAGAGGTGTTGATGATCCGGGCATTGACGGGCGCTCCGCTTTCCTTGGCCTTGTTGCGCCAATAGACGGCGGCGTGGTGGGCCGGGGCGAATGTTCCTTTCAAATGCACATTGATGACGGCGTCCCATTCTTCTTCCGTCATGTTGACCATCATGCGGTCGCGCAGAATGCCAGCATTGTTGACGACGGCGTCCAGGGTGCCGAAGGTATCGATGGCTTGATCGATCATATTTTTGGCGCCTTTGAAGTCAGCGACATTGTCGCCATTGGCAACCGCTTCGCCGCCCATGGCCTTGATCTCCTCCACCACAGCCTGGGCGGGCCCGATGGAGCCGTCTGAGCCCGCGCGGTCGCCGCCGAGGTCATTGACGACAACCTTGGCGCCGTTTTCAGCCAACATCAGGCAGTATTCGCGGCCAATACCACGGGCGCCACCGGTAACAATGGCCACGCGGCCTTCACAAAGTTTCGACATGGGTTTCCTCCTTTAGTCTTTAGAATATTTTTTAAAGCGGTCGCGGAGCGGCGCCTTGATGATTTTGCCATTGGCGTTGCGCTCAATGGGATCGGATTGAATTTCAATGACGATGGGCACCTTGAAGGCGGCGAGCAAATTCGCCACATGGCCCTTCAGTTCGTCTTCGCTCGGCGCATCGCCGGGGACCGCTTGCACTACCGCGCCGACTTCTTCGCCCAGTATTTTGTGCGGGATGCCGATAACCGCCGCATCCATGACTTTGGGGTGAGAGAAGAGGGCATCTTCCACCTCAACGCAGTAAATATTTTCGCCGCCCCGGATCAACATGTCCTTGGCGCGGTCTAGAATATAAAGAAAGCCTTCCGCGTCCTGGCGCACCAGGTCGCCGGTGTGAAGCCAGCCTTCGGTAAAGCTTTCCGCGGTTGCTTCGGGCTTGTTCCAATAGCCTTTGACCACATTGGCGCCTTTGATCCAAAGCTCTCCAACCTGGCCGAGGGGCACGTCCTTGCCCTCTCCGTCCACCACACGCACCTCGCAGACCGGGGCGGGCACGCCGGCGCTGTCGGGCCTCAGCTTGTAGTCAAGGCCCTGATTTTTGGTTGAGATGGCGGAGGTCTCTGTCAGACCATAGCCATTGGAGGGAGACACCAGAGGGAACTCCTCGGAGATCCGGCGCACCAGATCCGGCGCGCTCGGGGCGCCGCCATAGCTGATGGCGACCACACTTGATGTGTCAAAGGTTTTGAAGCTCGGGCTTTCGAGGACTTGCCAGACCATGGCCGGGACACCGCCGAAGGCATTGAGCTTTTCGCGCTCGATGAGCTCAAGGGCATGCTCAGGGTTCCAGCGGTGCATGAGGACAATTTTTCCGCCGTTGGCGAAAGCTGGCAGCATGGAAGAATGGCAACCGGTCGCATGAAAAAGTGGCACCGACAAGAGTTGCCCGCGTTGCGGCGCGTTTTCTATGACCGGGAGCAGGTTTCCGGTTTCGCGCAAAGCGGCCCGCTCGTTGAGGGCGTTGGTGGTCATGTAGTTGGTGATAATATTGCGGTGGCTGCCGAGCGCGCCCTTAGGTTTTCCGGTAGTGCCCGAGGTGTAGAAGATCGTCATATTGTCTTCCGGCGCTATTTCTACCGCGTCAATCTCTGCTTCCGGCAAGGAGAGATAGGTTTCCGGTGTTCCTACGAGGGCGGTGAATTGGACTGTGTCCTCAGTTTCTGTTTCGGGCGTGCGTACCGAAATGATTTCCTTGAGCGCTAAATCCTTCAAATGTGGGCGCAGCCGTTCAAGCCGTTCGCCGTCTAGAACCGCAACCGAAGCGCCTGAGTCCGCAATGCCGTACTCAAGTTCAGGGCCCGTCCCCCAAGCATTGAGGGGCACGATGACAGCGCCAATGATGGCCGTTGCCCAGAAGGTGATGGACCATTCGGGATAGTTGCGCATGGCCAGGGCGATGCGATCACCCTTTTTGATGCCGAGATCTTTTTGAAAGTGCTGGGCGAGGGCGCGGACCGCCCGGTCGTGGGCCTCATAGGTCAGGCGTTCGTCTTCATAGACCAGCCAATCGCGGGACCCATAGGATTGGCTTGCCTTAAAAATCTCTCCGAGATTTTGTGGCGCGTTTTTGTAAACCCGGGTCGGAACCCCCGCGATCTCAACAACTTCAACCTCATAGCGTGAGCCGGTTCGGCCCAATATGGCTTGAGCCTCTTCCATTGAGAGGACAGGCGCTGGCAGGGCCGGGCGATCATTTCCAATCGGCTGCGGCATTTTATTCTCCCCAATTCGGGTCCTTTTGCGGACCTCTATCTTTATCTAGAGGCAACCATATTGGCCTCGCAGGTGCAATTGGTTTTGTTGTGATGGGCGACCCATGCCATGGCCATTGCAAAGGGAGCGCGGCTTCGCTCTAATGAGGCCAACGCTATTGAAGAATCAGCCAAAAAAGGCTGGCGGCCAAGAGGAGGTCTGACATCCCATGGATCTAAAAGGGAAAGTTGTCGTTGTCACGGGAGGGGGCAATGGCATCGGCGAGGCTCTGTGCCGCCGGTTTGCCGCTGAGGCGCCAGAAGCGCTGGTAGTCCTGGACCTGGAGCAGGAAAATGCTGAGCGGGTGGCCGCTGAGACGGGCGGCCTTGCCTATGGCGTAGATGTCACCGACGAGGCGGCGCTGAAGGCGGTCCTCGCAGATGTGGAGACCCGGTTCGGGCGGATTGATCTTTTGTTTTCAAATGCCGGTATCGGCGTGTTCGAGGGACCTGAGGGGTTCCTTGGGCCGGAAGGCAATAATGACGCCTTTGAGAAGAGCTGGGCTGTGAACGTCATGGCGCACGTCTACGGCGCGCGGGCGGTTTTGCCAGGCATGCTCGCGCGCGGCGAGGGCTATATTTGCTCGACGGCTTCGGCGGCGGGACTGCTCAATCAGATTGGGTCTGCCTCTTACGGCACCACCAAGCATGCGGCGATCGGCTTTGCCGAGAATATTGCCATCACTTATGGTGATCGGGGCATTAAGGTTTCGGTTCTCTGCCCGCAAGCGGTGCGCACGCGCATGATCGGCGATACAGACGGCGGCTCGGCGGGTCAGGACGGCATATTGAGCCCTGAGGCTGTGGCGGAATGCACCGTGCAAGGGATTGGTTCGGAGAAATTTCTCATCCTGCCGCACGAAGAAGTGCTCATTTATAGCCAGCGCAAAGCATCAGACTATGATCGCTGGCTACAGGGCATGCAGAGATTTAGACGATCCCTGATGGAACAATAAAACTAAACAGAATTGTATATTGAGGAGGAAACCCCCATGAGTAGCGATGATCTTTATCACTTGAGCCTGTCGGATGAGTTCCGGCCGGTGGTTGAAGGTGTCGGCAAATTCATTGAAGAAGAAGTCTCGCCGGTTACGGAAGAATTTTTGACGTCAGATAATGAGCAGGACCGTTGGAGCCTGTCGGAACGCCAGTCTGAGATTTTGGAGGATCTGAAAAGCAAGGCGCGGGCGCTTGGCTATTGGAACTTCTTCCTTCCGGATTGGAATGGCACCGGCATTACCAATCTCGACTACGCCTATCTGGCGGAGCAGTTGGGCAAGTCGCCCATTGCTTCGGAAGTGGTCAACTGCTCGGCGCCGGATACGGGCAATATGGAGGTTCTGCACCGCTATGGCACGCCGGCCCAGCAGCAAGAATGGCTTGAGCCCCTGCTTGCCGGTGAGATCCGCTCCTGCTTTGGCATGACGGAGCCGGGGGTTGCTTCTTCTGACGCAAGCAATATTTCCACCCGCGCTGTGCTTGACGGCAATGACTATGTGATCAATGGGGAGAAATATTATATCTCCGGCGCGGGCGATAGCCGCTGCAAGATCATGATCTTGATGGTCAATACGGACCCGGAAGGCCATCGCCACCAACAGCATACGCAAATCCTGGTGCCGATGGACACGCCGGGTGTCAATGTCATGGGGCCGATGATGGTTTTCGGTCACGATAGCGCGCCGCATGGGCATATGCATATCAAGCTCGAAAATGTCCGGGTGCCGAAGGAGAACGTAATCCTCGGCGAAGGACGCGGCTTTGAAGTGGCGCAGGGGCGCCTTGGCCCTGGCCGGATCCACCACTGCATGCGGGCGATTGGTCAGGCGGAAAAAGCGCTTGAGATGATGTG
>SBHG01000051.1 GCA_006226305.1 Alphaproteobacteria bacterium
ATGGCAAAACCAGAATCAGTTTTGACTTGCAGGTAGGAGTCTTTGATTGTGACCTCGTCTCCTGCGAAATCGACCTCAAACTTGTACTTTACGTTGCCAGCCGCGTGACCCTCAATGCCCAGGCGCGCCGCGCGAAACTCTGTCGCCTCAACGTCGATAGCGTTTTCATCGTCACTGATCCAGGCCGCGTCTGTGTAAATACGACCTCGCAGGTTCATTTCAAAATTGCCGTCGGGGCTCTTGATGGAGGGCGCAGGCTCCCACTTGACCACAGCGTCATTGGCCTTGCTTTCGTCGATCTTCTGCTCGAGAACCTCGATCTTTTGCTTCATGGCATCGAGTTCATTTTCCATTTCCGTCATGGATTTCTCTGCCGCTAAAGCCATGGTCGGCGAGAGCAAGATTGCTGCCGTACCCAGCAAGGCGATCCATTTACCGTTCGTGCGCATCGTTTTTTGTCCTTAGGTATAAATATCAATACGTGGATGCCTCTTGATATCTGCGGCGATCCCCACGACCGCAAAAAGCCATCCTAGGGTGACATGAAAATGAAACTCATATTACAGTTTTATGACAGCGGTCTTCTTGGTTACACAGGATTGGACCACCGCACAAAAAGACGATAGGAAATCGTCATGAACAGCGAATCAGGGCTCCCCCTGCTTGACCCAACCTCTTTCCTTGCGGCCTTGCCAGTTCCCGCAATCCTACTGGATTCTCAACGGGTTATCCGGGTCTACAACGATCCGGCGGAGGCAACATTCCGCAATGTCCGGGCGGGTTATGATTTGTCGGCAACCTTGCGGCGGCCTAGACTTCTTGAAGCGGTTGACCGCGCTTTGGAGACTGGGAAGACGGAGAGCTGTCGTTTCGAGTGGGGCGGCGATCCTGCCAAGACATTTGAGGCAGATGCCTCGCGAATCAGCACACCCGAGAGCGCCTTTGTTTTAGTTATCTTTCTGGATATCACTCAGGCTCTCAAGGTAGAGGCGGTTCGATCCGCCTTTGTCGCCAATGTCAGCCATGAATTGAGGTCTCCGCTGACGACCATGATGGGGGCGGCAGAAGCTCTGGAAGGTCCCGCCAGGGATGATCCTGTCGGGCGGGACCGTATGCTGGCCCTGATGAGCCAGGAAGCCTGGCGCATGAAGAACCTCATTGATGACCTTTTGTCTCTGTCGAGGGTGGAATCTCAGGAATTTATTCCGCCTAATCAATCCGTTGCCCTAAAACCGGTGCTTGAGAGCGCCCGGGAGCGTCTGGCTGAGCGCGCGGCCAAGCGGGACATGGACATCAAGGTGACCATAGAAACCGGGCTTCCACCGGTGTCCGGGGTGGATGACGAGCTCTTCCAAGTCTTCGATAATCTGATTAGCAATGCCATCAAATATGGCAGCGCGGGTAGCACGGTGACCGTGGAAGCGCGGCAATCGGGCTCGCTCGCCCTTGTTTCGGTCCACAATGAGGGGCCAGCGATCCCCGCCCTTCATCTGCCCCGCCTGACAGAGCGCTTCTACCGCGTGGACAAAAGCCGCTCGCGAGAGTTGGGCGGAACGGGCCTTGGGCTCGCCATTGTCAAACACATTGTCAATCGGCACCGGGGCCGCCTTGAGGTGGCGAGCTCTGAAAAAGACGGCACGACCTTTTCAGTGTTCCTTAATTTTGCCGGGACGGGCTGAGCCACACTCCGACTGTCACACTCCTGTAACAATCCTTCGTCACATAACCGTAACGTCACTGTCACACGGGTGTCTCTGGCTGACGATATCAGGCCGGGGATGCAGATGGGATGGGCCCAGATGCGCTTGGACTGTTCAAAGAATGGTTATTCAAGGAAGTAAAACATGATGAACAAATTTAACATGGCCCTGGCAGCGGCGGCTTTGATCGGCGCAACCGGAACCGCACCCGCTCTGGCGCGCGACGAGATCCGGATTGTCGGCTCTTCGACCGTATACCCCTTCTCAACTGTTGTTGCGGAGCGTTTCGGCAAAACAACCGAGTTTAAAACTCCGGTGGTTGAAAGCACAGGCACTGGCGGCGGCTTTAAGCTTTTCTGCGCGGGTGCAGGCGAAAATACGCCTGATATTTCCAATGCGTCCCGGGCCATCAAATCGTCTGAGATCGCGCTTTGCGCCTCCAATGGCGTAACTGAAATTGTCGAAGTCAAAGTTGGCTATGACGGTATCGTGGTCGCCAATGCAAAAGGCGCCACCCATTTTGAACTTTCGACCCGAGACCTGTTTTTGGCACTTGCCAAGGATGTTCCGGATGAAAACGGCGGCCTCACCCCCAATACGGCAAAGACCTGGCGTGACGTCAATCCGACCCTCCCGGCAACCAAGATTGAAGTTCTCGGCCCCCCGCCGACCAGTGGCACACGGGACGCCTTTGCAGAGCTTGCCATGGAATCCGGTTGCAAGAGCTTTGCTTGGGTTAAAGACCTGAAGAAAACAGATAAGAGTAAATACAAAGCGATCTGTCATTCGGTGCGTGAAGACGGCGCCTATATCGAGGCCGGTGAAAACGACAACCTGATTGTGCAGAAGCTGGTCGCAAATGAAAATGCCCTTGGTATTTTCGGCTTCAGCTTCCTGGATCAGAACTCGGACAAAGTCCAAGCCAGCACCATCGACGGCACCGAAGCCACTTTTGACAATATCGCCGACGGTTCCTATGCGGTTTCACGTCCACTGTTTTTCTATGTCAAAAAAGCGCATGTGGGCGTTATCCCGGGCCTTGAGGAATTTGTTTTGGCGTTTATCGACGAAGAAGCGACCGGCGAAGACGGCTATCTCGCCGACAGGGGCCTTATTCCCATGAGCGCAGATGAACATACCGCGCAGGCCGCCAAAGTCAGCAACTTTGAACCCCTCACTCACTGACCAAACGAGTACATAGATGGCACTTGCTTCAGACAAGGATCTGGCCGGACACCGGCAATCTCAGTTGGCTATTGAGCGAGTGGTACGGTTCGTTTTGGTCTCCTGCGCCGCGACGGCCATTTTCATTACCCTTGGCATTATCGGGTCCTTGTTTTTTGAAGCCATGCGGTTTTTCCGCGATGTGCCTGTACTTGACTTCCTCTTCGGCCTTGAGTGGAGCCCGCAAACGGCGCTCAGGGCCGATCAGGTGGCCGCGTCCGGACGCTTTGGCGCGGTTCCCCTGTTTGCCGGGACGGCGCTGACCAGCATTGTTGCTCTGACAATCAGCGCGCCGCTGGGCATTTTCTCCGCGATCTATCTTTCTGAATATGCAACCCTTGGCACCCGAAACCTCATCAAGCCTTTGCTCGAAATTTTGGCGGGGATCCCGACGGTTGTTTATGGATTCTTCGCCGCGCTGGTCATCGCCCCGGCACTGCGAAATTATGGTGCGCAGATTGGCCTTGATGTGGCGTCAGAGAGCGCGCTCGCGGCAGGTCTGGTCATGGGCGTCATGATCATCCCGCTTATCTCTTCTATTTCTGATGACATTATCAGCGCTGTTCCCCGGTCGCTGCGAGAAGGCTCTTATGGCCTGGGCGCGACCAAGTCGGAGACCATTCGCAAGGTCGTGCTGCCTGCCGCCCTGCCCGGTATCGCTGGCGGCATTTTGCTGGCCACAAGCCGCGCAGTTGGCGAGACCATGATCGTCGTTATGGCGGCGGGTCTTGCCGCTAACCTCACCGCCAACCCCCTTGAGGCCGTAACGACTGTTACAGTTCAGATCGTCGTCCTCCTCACCGGCGACCAGGAGTTTGACTCGACGAAAACACTCGCCGCCTTTGCCCTCGGGCTCACGCTCTTTTTCGTCACCTTGACGCTTAATGTGATCGGCAGCCAGATTGTGAGGAGGTTCCGCGAACAGTATGACTGAGCAATCTTATCCTCCCAATCTCGTTACAGATGCAGTCGACGGCGTTCGAAAGCGGCACAGGAAAGAAATCCGGTTTCGACTCCTAGGTCTGTCCGCCATATTGGCGAGTCTGGGGTTTCTGGTCTTCTTTATTGCCTCCATCGTCACCACTGGCTACGGCGCCTTTGTCAAGACGGTAGTTCTTGTCGATGTGGACCTCACCCTCGACTCACTTGGGCTTGAGGACGGCTATACACCCAAGGATCTGGAAGAAATTTCCTATCGCACTGTCGCGCGCAACGCGATCCGCGATATGTTTCCAGAAGTCTCGGGGCGCTCCGCACGCCGGGAGCTGACCGGCCTGCTTGGTGCCGGCGCCGAATTTGAGCTTAAAGACTTTGTTTTGAAGAACCCAGATCTCGTTGGCGCACCACAATCCTTTTGGATGACCGCTTCAGATGATTTTGACCTCTTTAACAAAGGCGGCGCACGAGAAGAAACAGCGACACAGCTCAGCTCGCAGCAAAAAGACTGGTATCGCAGTCTTTTGCGCGACAGCCGGGTCAAAACCACATTCAACGCCAGTTTTTTAACGGCCAGCGACTCGCGCGATCCCGAACTTGCTGGCGTTTGGGGCGCCATTAAAGGCTCGTTCTTTGCTCTTGGTATCTGCCTGTTGCTTTCCTTTACGGTCGGCGTTCTGGCAGCGATTTATCTTGAGGAATTCGCGCCGAAAAATCGCTGGACCTCTCTCCTGGAGGTCAATATCAACAATCTGGCGGCCGTGCCTTCGATCACCTATGGCCTCTTGGGGCTTGCGATCTTTCTGGGAATTTTCGGTCTGCCGCGTTCGGCCTCTCTGGTTGGCGGGATGGTCCTGGCGCTCATGACTTTGCCTACCATCATCATTTCCTCGCGGGTGTCATTACAGGCGGTTCCGCCCTCCATTCGCGAGGCCGCGCTCGGCATTGGCGCCAGCCATATTCAAGCGGTTTTCCACCACGTGGTCCCGCTCGCCCTGCCCGGCATGCTCACCGGCACCATTATCGGCATGGCGCGCGCGCTTGGTGAAACCGCGCCGCTTTTGATGATTGGCATGGTCGCCTTTATTGCAGATGCCCCCGCGTCAGTGCTTGACCCTGCTTCCGCCCTACCGGTGCAAGTCTATCTCTGGGCCGATAGCCCGGAGCGCGCTTTTGCGGAAAAAACGGCTGGAGCCATTCTGGTTCTCCTTGCCTTTTTGGTTGCGATGAATATGGCAGCAGTGGTTTTAAGAAAGAGATTTGAAAAGCGATGGTAATTGCGATGACACAAGAAATGCAGGCCTCAAAGATTCCTCAAACCGGCGAGGAACCGGCAACCGATCGACCGAAGATTCATGCCTCCTGCGTCCATGTTTCCTACAGTGGACGATCCGCCATCAAAAATGTCGATCTCGATATTCGGGCAAATTCGGTGACGGCGCTAATCGGTCCCTCCGGCTGCGGTAAGACAACCTTTTTGCGCTGCCTCAACCGGATGAATGACATCATTGATGGCTGCGAAGTGCGCGGGAATATCCAACTTGACGGCGAAGATATTTACGCTCCGGGTGTCGACACGGTGGTCCTTCGGCGGCGGATTGGTATGGTCTTCCAAAAGCCCAATCCTTTCCCGAAATCGATCTATGAAAATGTCGCCTATGGCCCGCGTATTCACGGACTTGCCAGCAAAGGCAGAGCGCTCGACGGGATCGTCGAGAGCAGTCTGAAACGGGCCGGTCTTTGGGATGAGGTGAAGGACCGACTGGATGCTCCTGCTACCGGTCTTTCGGGCGGACAGCAACAAAGACTGTGTATCGCTCGGGCCATCGCCATTGAACCGGATGTGATCTTAATGGACGAACCCTGTTCGGCTCTTGACCCCATCGCGACGGCGCGTATTGAAGAGCTTATTGATGAGCTCAAACAAAACTTTACGATCATCATAGTGACCCATTCGATGCAGCAAGCAGCGCGGGTGTCGCAATACACCGCCTTCTTCCACATGGGCGAACTGGTCGAAGAGGGTGAAACCAAGGTTATTTTTACAAATCCCAAAGATCCGCGGACCCAGGCCTATGTTACGGGCCGGATCGGCTAGAAAGGATTTCAGGCACATGAACGAACGTCACATCGTCAAGGCCTATGACGAAGATCTCAATCGGCTTAACCAACTGGTGAGCGAAATGGGTGGCCTGGTGGAAGAACAGCTTGCCACTGCCCTTGATGCGCTCGTTCGTCACGACCCGACCACAGCGCGTGAGGTCATCGAGCGCGACCTGTTGATCGATCAGTGCGAAATTCGGATTGATCGCCAAACCACGGAGCTGCTCGCACTGCGGGCGCCCATGGCCGAAGACCTCAGAATTGTGCTGGCTGCTCTTAAGCTGGCGAGTAACCTGGAGCGGATCGGCGACTATACCAAAAACATTGCACGGCGGACGGTTACCTTGACAAAGGTCCCCCTGCTCGCGCCCGCCACCCAATCATTGCGCCAGATGGGACAAATAGTGCAGGGCATGATCCGGGATGCGCTGGATGCCTATGCCTGTCGGGATGCAGAACTTGCAAGGTCCGTACTTTTG
>SBHG01000046.1 GCA_006226305.1 Alphaproteobacteria bacterium
GTTGGCTCCATGCTGCCGGCCGATGTCTATGCCCGGGTCATGCGGATGAAGGGTCATGATGTGCTGGCGATCTGCGCGACCGATGAGCATGGCACCCCGGCGGAGCTGGCGGCGCTCGCCGATAACAAGGATGTGGCGGACTATTGCGCCGAGATGCATGACCTGCAGGAGCAGCTGGGGGAGGCCTTTGGTCTCTCGTGGGACTATTTCGGCCGATCATCGGGTCCCCAGAACCGCGAACTCACTCAGCATTTTGCAGAGGTTCTGGAAGCCAGGGGACTGATCGAAGAGCGCGTCGATGAGCAAGTCTTTTCCATCGATGATGATCGCTTTTTGCCGGATCGCTATATTCAGGGCACCTGTCCCCATTGCGGGTCCGACAAGGCGCGTGGGGACCAATGCGACAATTGCGGCGAGCTGCTCGACCCCGTCGATCTGATCGAGCCTTATTCCACCATTTCAGGGTCCAAAAACCTGGAAGTGCGCAAGACCAAGCACCTCTATCTGTTGCAATCAAAGCTGGCGAACGAAGTGCGCGGCTGGGTGAATTCCAAATCCGATTGGTCACCGCTTGTGGTGTCCATTGCCAATAAATGGCTCGACGAGGGACTTAATGATCGTTGCATTACGCGGGATCTGAAATGGGGCGTACCAGTCCTGAAAGACGGCAGAATACGCGAGGGCTATGAGAACAAAGTGTTCTATGTCTGGTTCGATGCGCCGATTGAATATATCGCCGCTACCCGGGAGTGGGCGGAGGCGGAAGAGGGCACAAACGCGCGCGACTGGAAAAGCTGGTGGTACGGCGAGGCGGCGATGGATGTTTCCTATGTCCAGTTCATGGGGAAGGACAATGTGCCGTTCCACACGGTGAGCTTTCCGGTGACCTTGCTCGGCTCAGGGGAGCCCTGGAAGACGGCGGACCGTATCAAAGGCTTTAACTGGCTTAACTGGTATGGTGGCAAGTTCTCCACCAGCCAAAACCGCGGTGTCTTTATGGATCAGGCGCTCGATCTTCTGCCTGCGGATTATTGGCGCTATTATCTGATGGCGAATGCGCCAGAGGGCTCTGACGCGTCCTTCACCTGGGAGCACTTTGCCGGGGTGATCAACAAAGACTTGGCAGATGTGTTTGGGAATTTCGTCAATCGCATCTTGCGCTTTACTAAATCGAAGTTTGGTGAAGTGGTGCCGGAGGGCGGCGCGCCTGGCGCGCGCGAGGAAGCCTTGGTCAAGGACCTGGACGAGCGCATGGCATCCTATAGCCAGCAGCTTGAGGCGCTTGAGTTCCGCAAGGCCTTTCAGGAGCTGCGCGCCATCTGGGTGCTCGGCAATGAATACCTGACGGAGGCCGCGCCCTGGACGGCTTTTAAAGAGGACCCGGATCAAGCAGCTGTTGCCTGCCGCATGGGTATCAATCTTATCCGGCTCTTTGCGGTCTTGGCGGCGCCGATTATTCCCACTTCATCGGCCCGTATTCTGGAAGCGCTGGGGCGGTCGGGTGACGAAGCTGCCTGGCCGGACAAAGCCGCTGATGAACTTGCCAAGCTTTCAGCAGGTCATGCGATTGCGATTCCCGACGTGCTGTTCCAGAAGATCTCGGACGAGCAGATCGCCGCGTGGACGGACAAGTTCGGCGGGATTGATGGATGAGGGGTCGACCCCTCACCCGAAACCGCTCCGCGCTTTCGACCTCTCCCTAAGGGAGAGGTTTTTCTACCCCTTCTTCACCGTAATGGCTTTGGCATTGGTGAATTCAAGCAAGCCCTCCGCGCCATGCTGAACGCCGACGCCGGATTGCTTGTGACCGCCGAAGGGGATGTGCGGGCCAACGGCCTGGGCCTCATTGATCCACACAGAACCCGTGTCGAGTTCACCGGCTATTTCAAGTGCCGCGTCGATGTCATTGGACCAGACAGAGCCGCCGAGTCCAAATTCGCTGTCATTGGCGCGGGCGATGACGTCATCCCGGTCCTTCCACTTCAACAGCGGCAAGATCGGGCCGAAGGGTTCTTCGCGCACGATGCGGCTGTCTTCCGGCGGGTTGTCGACAACGGTGATGGGGATGAAATATCCCGGCTTGTCTTCGATCTCGCCGCCGCAAAGGATGTTATAACCCTTGGCCTTGGTGTCGGCCAAAAGGTTGGAGACCTTGTCGAACTGCATCTTGTTCTGAACCGGACCGAGGTCTGTACCTTGCTCGGAGCCATCGCCGACTTTCACAGATGTGGCTGTCTTGACGAACTCTTCCTTGAACTCGTCATAAATGTCTTCGTGGATATAAAGACGTTTTGAGGCGATGCAGACCTGGCCGGAGTTGGCGAACGACGCCCAGAAAAGTTCTTTGGCTTTTGCCTTTGGATCGACATCCGGCAGGACAATAGCGGCGTCATTACCGCCGAGCTCCAGGGTGACGCGCTTGAGGTTTGTCGCTGAACTGGCGGCGACCTTGCGCCCGGTGGGCGTGGAGCCGGTAAAGGAGATCTTGTTGATGCCTTCGTGCTCCGTCATCCATTGACCCAGCTCATCGCCGCCGGAAATGATGTTGAGCACGCCCGCTGGCGCTGCGTCCTTGACGAGCTCCGCCACCGCCAACATGGAGATAGGGGTGTAAGGGGAGGTCTTGATGATGATGGTGTTGCCGGTGATCAGCGCGGGCGCGATCTTCCAGAACGACATCAGGATGGGATAGTTCCACGGCACGATGCCGCCGACGACGCCGACAGGATCGTGACGCACTTCGACACGGTGGGCATCAGTGTCCTCAAGGACGTCCGTTGGCACCTCTTGCTCGGCGACGGCGGTACACCAAAATGTCGAGGCGCCAACTTCCGAGGTTGCCGCGGCAATGGGTTTGCCCTGTTCGTGGGTTAAGAGCCTGGCCAGGTCATCGATATTTTCGTTCAGGATCCCGGCAATTTTAAGAAGCACCGCTTTGCGCTCGTCGTGAGAGGTTTTGCGCCAGGTCTTGAAGGCTTCTTGCGCTGCGGCAACGGTTGTATCGAGATCGGCTTTGCTGGCTCGGGGAGACTTGGCAAAGGCTTCTTCTGTTGCCGGATTAATGACGTCGAATGTCTCATCTGCGGCAACCATTTTGCCGTTGATCAGGTTGGAAAAGTTCTTGTCGGTCATTGCGCGTTCCTCCTTCGCTCTCTTGATTGGCGGCGAGCCTAGCACGAGCGGCCGGGGTGGCAAAGTAAACTCAAGGCTTGGCAATCACCTCCTGGCACAGGGCGGTAATGCCGGTGACATAGCCATTTCCGCCAAAGGTCTCTTCCGGCGGCTCGGTTATATGCACGTCCAGCCCGACAACAACCTCACCAGGATCGCAACTCGACCAGCGATGCCATCTGTCGCAGTGGCGTCCCCAATCTCGCTCACTTGGGGCGAAGTCGCCTGGGCCAGAAGCATTGTCGACAATGCGGCTTTCAATTTCGATGCCGGTGACCATTTCGTGGGGTGCTCGGCTGGTACAGACGCGCAAACTTGTAATGTAGTAGCCATAACGAGCATCGGCGCTGAAGACTTCGGACGTGCTGGGTAAACAATGGCCAGCTGTGTGAGTTTCTAAATCCGCATTCTGGCCGAGGCGCTTGCCCTCGGTCTTGATGCGGCAGGTGCCCATGGAATTGGCGTCTCCAGATATGGCGATCACGCCTTTTCCGCGGGAGAGATCGATCGTTTCAATATCGTCGCCACGCTTTCCCGAAATATCGGACCGGCTGGGTGTACCGGAGGGGGTTGTCACTTGTGCCTGAGATGACGGGAATGCGAATGCCAGAATCGCCGCTGCAAGTGTAAACCGTTTTACAGTCATATGAGTTCCCCCTTATTAGATAGAACGATAATCTAATGATATACGTCACGCCAGTGCGGGGGATTGTCTCTTGGAAAGAGCTAAACATATTTTCGTTGCGGTGCTGAGGATTTTACTCGAGCCAGCCGTGTTTTTTGGGGCCATGTATGGGCTAGGCTATGGGTTTGGCCTTGTTACCGGCATTGAATCGGGTGCCTATGGTCCGGACTCGGAGTTTGGACCAGCCTTCATGGGGGCCTATATGGCCTTATCGACTCTGGTGGCCTATTCGGTTGCCGTGTTTGTCATTGAGTGGCGCGGTGTTTCCGAACTCGACCTGAAAAAATTGCCGGTCGATGCGCTTGCCGGGGTGCTCTATGGCTTTCTGGCCTTATCCTCTCTTATTGCCATCATGTATGGGGCTGGCTCATTTCACGTGACCGGCGTGAATGAGAGTTTCCCATTCCTGCAAATCTTTGCCTGGGTGTCGTTCTTTGCGATTTCGGAAGAAGTAATTTTTCGCGGCTTTATCTACCGGATCTTTGAAGAGCGCTTTGGCACCTGGGCCGGGCTGGCCTTGTCCTCTCTGCCTTTTGGGTTGGCGCATTTGGCCAATCCAGGCGCAACCTGGTTCTCAACGGTCTCAATCGTCTTTGCGGGGCTGTGGCTCGGTATTCTCTTTACTGCGTCGGCCTATCGGCTCTGGGTTCCTATTTTTGTGCACATCGTGTGGAATTTTGCACAGGCTCTTTATGGCACGCCAGTTTCGGGCACGAACGGGTTTGGCAATTATCTGGAATCAAACGTAACCGGGCCGGAATGGTTCACGGGCGGCGACTTCGGGCCAGAGGGCTCTTACATGTGTCTCGCGCTTTTGATCGTGATGTTTGCGGCGGGATATCGCTATGCCCGTCAGCGAAACCTGATTGTGCCACTGCAACTGAGCCCAAAAGAAGTCGAAATCATCGAAGAGGTGGTGGAGGAAGTTGCCGAGGAGGTCGTCGAAGCCGCGCTTTAGGAAGCCCTGGCCTGCACCGCATAGAGGGCGACGGCCGCGGCGTTCGACACATTCAGACTCGAGATCGGACCTTGAGTGGGCAGCTTGAGGAGGATGTCACAGCGCTCGCGGGTGAGGCGCCTCAGCCCCGGGCCTTCCGCGCCCATAACCAGGGCAACACGAGCCGGCACATCAAAGGACATGAAAGTTTCTTCAGCCTCTCCTGCCAGCCCTATGCAAAAATAGCCTGCCTCGCGGACCTGATCGAGGGCGCGGGCGAGATTTGTGACCCGAATAAGCGGTGTCACCTCAAGGGCGCCAGAGGCGGATTTTGCCAGAACGCCAGTAATATCAGGCGCATGGCGGTCCTGAACCACGACAGCGGCGGCGCCAAAGGCTGCCGCTGAGCGCAAGATCGCGCCAATATTGTGCGGGTCGGTCACCTGATCGAGCACCATCAAGGGGGCGTCCGTGCCCTGGGCCAGCACCGCCTCAAGAGCGGGTTGGGGCAGGGGCTCCGCTTCAAGGGCCAAGCCCTGATGGACAGCCCCCAGGGGCAGGAGCTCACTGATTTCCTCAGAAGTGCGAATATCGACGGTCAGTCCGGTCGGCAGAGTGAGATTTTCCGCACTTTTGCGGGTTGCCCACAAATGGCGAAAGCGGCGTTTGGGATTGGCCAGCGCGGCTGAGACCGCGTGGACCCCATAAAGCCGCAGCCCCTGGCCGCCGGGTGCGCGTGTGGATTTGGCCGCAGGGCGCTGTTTTCTGCGGTTTTTCTGCCTCTCACGGTTGGTGTCACCGTGGCGCGGTGGTCTGTTTCGGGCTTTCGGGGGCAAAGGCTTGAAATCTCTTGATTTTCGGCGTTTTCACGGGTTGCGTTTGTTGAACGCTGTGCTTATATTCCCGCCTTCCAGGCCATGCAAGAAAGCCTTCGCGGTTCGCACCGATTTCAAAAAATCTTTTGAAAAAATGCGGTGCGGCGCAAGGGGGCTTTTGTCGCATTTTCAATTTTTTGAATTGATGGGCAGTTTTCTTTTGCGGAATCGGCAAAAATCGGTATTTTGCGCGCGATTTCACCGGCAAAGAAATCTGGAAAATGGCACTTTTGGGCTGCTGTCCCGTGTAACGGATTGTGGTTCAAACCTGACGATTGACTGAGGAGGGGTGCCCGAGTGGTTAAAGGGGACGGGCTGTAAACCCGTTGGCTATGCCTACGTTGGTTCGAATCCAACCCCCTCCACCATCGATCGTCAGAGTGTGAGTCTCAGGCGGGCGTAGCTCAATGGTAGAGCCACAGCCTTCCAAGCTGAAGACGAGGGTTCGATTCCCTTCGCCCGCTCCAGTTCTCCTTGCCCAGGAGAGATAGAGTTTGAATTGCCCTGAGAGGGCGCCTGTTTGACCGACTAAGGACAGAGATTTTTAAAATGGCCAAAGAGAAGTTTGAGCGCAATAAGCCGCACTGCAACATTGGAACGATTGGTCACGTTGACCATGGTAAGACGACGTTGACGGCTGC
>SBHG01000082.1 GCA_006226305.1 Alphaproteobacteria bacterium
GGGCCACCGAAGTAACGACTGATAAGAGAGTTCATGATCCCGACGGACCCAAATACAGCTTCAGAGACGCTCGCGGTTGATATCCGCGCCATGCACAAGTGGTATGGGCAGTTTCATGTTCTTAAAAACATCAATCTTGAGGTCAGGAACGGGGAGCGGATTGTTATTTGCGGCCCCTCAGGTTCGGGAAAATCGACGCTTATCCGCTGTATCAATCGGCTGGAAGAACACCAACAAGGGCAGATCATTGTTGAGGGCATTGAGCTGACCAATGATGTGAAGAAAATTGACGAGATCCGCCGCGAAGTGGGCATGGTCTTTCAGCAATTCAATTTGTTTCCGCATAAGACGATCCTTGAGAACTGTACACTGGCGCCCATTTGGGTGCGTAAGATGCCCAAGGCAAAAGCCGAAGAAATCGCCATGCATTATCTGGAGCGGGTCAAGATCCCAGAGCAGGCGCATAAATATCCAAATCAATTGTCAGGCGGACAGCAGCAACGGGTGGCAATCGCTCGGGCCCTCTGCATGAACCCACGCATCATGCTGTTTGATGAGCCGACATCAGCTCTTGATCCGGAAATGATCAAGGAAGTGCTTGATGTCATGATCGAGCTTGCCGAAGAGGGTATGACCATGCTGGTTGTGACCCACGAGATGGGATTTGCCCGCACGGTCGCGGACCGCATTATTTTTATGGATGGGGGCGAGATCATCGAGGAGGGCGGCCCTGACTCCTTTTTTGACAATCCACAGAACGCCCGAACCAAAGAATTCCTGAGCCAGATTCTGGATTAATAATCGTCCGGGAAAGTCAGGATTTCCTGTTTTTGACCGCAGGGGGAAAACCCCGCCTTTTGATATGTGCGCAGCGCCCGTGGGTGGTCCAGGGTGCAGGTCTGTAGATGGACGCGCGTGGGGCCGAGTTCCCAGGCCCTGTGAATTGCGCTTCTTAACAGATATTGACCAAGGCCAAGGCCCAGGTTGTCGCTGGTTACACCTATAAAGGAAATTTCCACCTCACCTGGAGTGCGGGCATTCAGTTCATAAAATCCCGCTGGCGCGCCATCACGATACAAAACAAAGAGCTCGGTTTTTTCATCATGAAGGATTGTCGCCAGCGCCTCATCGGTCATGAGCTTGCGGCTAATCCACTTATAATCGCGCCCGATAAGATCAAATAGAAAGCGATAATAGGGTATCGGAATGTGATCGCTGCGCATCAGCGCCAAACCACCCACGTGCGGCGGACGCGGCAGCTCAAGATGCGGGTTATCCAGCATCTCAAGAAAGGTGACAGTGGTTTCGACCGTTTTTGGCAAGATGCCTTAGACCTCTATCGGCGTGTCGTCGCGCATGCCCCATTCTGACCAGGAACCATCATAAACGGCCAAACCCTGGTGTCCCAACATTTGAAGGGCGAGATAGACAATGCAGGCCGTCACCCCTGAGCCGCAAGAGGTGACCACAGGTTTGTCACCGGAAACACCGGCGTCATTGAAAATCTGCTGTAATTCATCAAGGGACCGGAAGGTGCCGTCCTCCTGGAATAACGTGCCGATAGGAACGTTGACCGCGCCTGGAATGTGACCGGAGCGCATGCCTTCTCTGGGCTCAGGATCGACGCCTTTGAAGCGGCCCGGGGCGCGGGCATCGACTACAAGCTCGCATTGGCTGTCGATATTGCTTCTAATTTGATCAAGGTCGCGCACAAGAAGATTGTTTAATCGTGCGGTGAAATGACGTTCTGTTGGCACGGGCGGCATATCGGACAGGGCTCTGCCCTCGGCCTTCCATTTTGGTAAGCCGCCGTCCAAGACCGCGACGTCTGAATGGCCCATAACCTGAAACATCCACCAGGCTCGGGCGGCGCTGAACAAACCGTTGGAGTCATAAACGACAATCCGGTTGCCATCTCCTAACCCAAGCTTACGCATTCGGCTGGCGAATTTTTCCGGGCGGGGCAACATATGCGGCAGGTCGGAGGTCTCATCAGAAATATCGTCAATATCGAAAAAGACGGCACCGGGAATGTGTTCGGCCTGGTATTCGGCTTTTGCATCACGGCCGGCGGCGGGCAGATGCCAGGACGCGTCGACGATACGAATGTCAGGCGAGTCGATGTGGTCGGCGAGCCATTGTGTACTGACAATCAAGGAAGTGTCGCGATTGGGCATGTTTTTCTCCAGTGGTATGGATTGCTCTTTTTAAGCGTCGAGCCAGGCGGGGACGGGCAGACCTTTTTGCCTCAGAAAATCGGGATTGAAAAGTTTACTTTGGTAGCGGTTCCCATAGTCGCAGAGCATTGTCACGACCGTATGACCGGGACCCAAATCTTCTGCCAGACGCACGGCGCCAGCCACATTGATCCCGCTTGACCCTCCCAGGCACAGACCTTCGTGTTCAAGGAGTTCAAAAATCCACGGAAGTGCCTCCTCATCAGGTATCTGATAAGCCCGGTCAATAACTGCGCCTTCAAGGTTGCCTGTAATGCGGCCTTGACCAATTCCTTCGGTAATTGAGGAGCCTTCTGATTTGAGTTCGCCATGGGCATAGTAGTTGTAAAGCGCCGCGCCCATGGGGTCGGCCAGACCGATCTGGATGTCTGAATTGTATTCTTTCAAGGCCATGGAGGTCCCTGCAAGGGTGCCCCCTGTGCCGACGGCGCAAATGAAACCGTCCACCTTGCCGTCGGTTTGGCGCCAGATCTCAGGGCCGGTTCCCTCAATGTGAGCCTGTCGGTTGGCCACATTGTCGAACTGGTTCGCCCAAATCGCGCCGTTGGGCTCGCTTTCATTAAGCTCGGCCGCCAGGCGCCCTGAATATTTGACGTAATTGTTGTCGTCCCGATAAGGCACTGCAGGGACTTCGATAAGGCGCGCGCCGGCGAGGCGCAGCATGTCCTTCTTTTCCTGGGACTGGGTTTCAGGAATAACGATGACCGTTTTGAACCCGAGCGAGTTGGCGACGAGAGCCAGCCCAATACCGGTGTTGCCGGCAGTGCCTTCCACAATGGTGCCGCCGGGTCTCAGGGTGCCTTTGGCGATGGCGTCGCGGATGATATAGAGCGCGGCCCTGTCCTTCACAGACTGGCCGGGGCTCATGAATTCGGCTTTACCAAGGATGGTGCAACCGGTGGCCTCCGACGCCCGGTTCAAGCGGATCAGCGGTGTATTGCCAATGGCGTCCACGAGGTCTTTTCGAAAATCCATGGGAGTTCCTTGTCGGGAATAGAGTTCATGTCGTTGTTTGGGTTTTCATATGGAGATTAATGCGCTCGGGCGCCAGCCGCAAATCACCCGATTGTTACCTCTGCCACATAACACGGATTTCTCGGGCATGAAGTTGCAGATATTGGAGGGCAAAAGCTGTCGGGGCATTGCGAATGAGGCCGGTAGCCAGGGCTTCAAAGGCCTCGTCCAACGTGAGACGCAGGGCGCGAATGTCTTCATTTTCGCTATCCAGGCCGTGGGTGCCGCCGATTGAGGAAAGGTCAGCCCGAGCGATAAAATACGTGATTTCCTCCGCAAATATACCAGGAGACTGATAGTAGGTGCCGAAGTTGATGAGATCTGAGAGGGTGCAGCCGGCTTCTTCTTCGGCTTCCTTACGGGCGATGGCTTCGGCATCCGTGCCGTCGTCGATACGCCCGGCAATGGCCTCGATCAGCCAGGGGTGATCGCCGGCCATGAGCGGTGCCATGCGGATCTGCTCAATGAGGCAAATTTCATTAAGGACGGGATCAAAAGGGATGACCACAACCGCATTACCGGAAACAAATATTTCCCGTGTCACCTCCAGTTTTTGTGTCCCGGCAAAAGTCGGATGCTCAAAAGTGACCTCGTGGACACTGGCATACCCCTGATAAACCACCTCATCGCTTTTGATGTTTATATCGGCCAAATCGAAGGGGGAAAGTAAGGCTGGACGCTTGTGCTGTGTCATAAGTGCTCTTTGACGAGCGGCAAAAACTCGGCAAGAAGGCGCTCTGCCTGGTCCAGCTGGTGTGCAAAGGTTGTCTGCATGGCAAACAGGTCGTCGTCGCTCATTGAGGCCAGTTGCTGTTCGAGGGTTTCGGACGCACGCTTTAACTCCTTTAAGCCAAAAGTTGCCGCCAGGCCCTTGGTGGTGTGGAATGCGGTACCGAGCCCCCGGATATCGGTTGCCTGGACCGCGCTGGCAGCTATTTGGCGCTGTGTCGTCAGCTCTTTCTGAAATTCGGTCAGAAGGGAATAAAGGATCGTCAGGCTGGTATCTTGAGCCAGGGACTGAAGGGGTGCGACGTCCAGGCCGACCGGGACATTTTGCCAGAGTGTTTCCATGAAGGGGACAATGCCCGATTCCCTCAGAAAAACAGCGAAAATCGGCAATATAACCACCTTTAAGTGCGTGCCTTATTGTGTTACAATTTATAATCGATTTTGTAGGAGGGATCGAGCATGATGACAGATAGGCGGCACCCTGTGGATGTCCATGTGGGAGGTCGCGTTAAATTTCGGCGAGGAATTCTCGGGTTGAGCCAGACTGATCTGGGTCGCAAACTGGGGGTTACCTTTCAGCAGGTCCAAAAATACGAGAAGGGCCTTAATCGCATTGGCGCCAGTCGATTGTTTGAGGTGTCGCAGGCCCTCGATGTACCGGTGGCTTTCTTTTTTGAGGGTCTTAAGGGTCCGGATGATGAAGGCTCTGCAGCATCGCGAGAGGTCGAGGCATTCCTGGGAAGTCCCAATGGCGTGGCGCTTTGCAGAGCTTTTTCGAGAATAAAAGACCCCGATACCCAAACCCGACTTTTACGTCTCATCGAATCCATCGCCGATGGGGCATGAAAGTTTGAGTCACTTCGCTGCGAGATAGAGTGAACGTTCCTGTTTGCGTCTTTTGTCAAGATGGGCGCTTACAACCAGGTCATTGCCCTGGCGCACCTTGTTCCACATCAAAAATGCCTCCGCGGCCTTTTTGAAATTCCCGGCATTGGTTTCTCTGAGAACCGACGAGGTGGCGAAATTTCCTGTCCCTATATTGTAAGCAAGGCAGACCATGGCGCTGAATTGATTTCGCGTGACAGAGGTCTTCAGCCGATTTGAGATGTCGCCCTCAATCATGGCCAGATCTTCCTGAAGAAACTGCTCGGCTTTGGCCAGGCTAATGGTCATGCCCGACCTGACACCCGCGCCGTGGCCATATCCGATCAACCATTTTCCAGAGGGGCCCCGATAGGCCTTCAAATGAACCGCTTCTGATTCCTTGATGATATCGATGCAGGCCTGATTGGTTTTAAAGGACGTTGCGCGCAACATCGTATCTGTGGGTCTAACATCATCCGTCGACGGAGCATTCGAGGCAATGGTTTGTGATGGCCGGTTTTCAGTTTGCCCAACGCGTCCGGCATAGAAACCGAGCCCGAAAATTATAACTATGAGCAGTAAGACGTGATTGTGATGGGCCTTCTTGTGCACTTTCATGGCGGCGACCCTCCTTAGCCCTGAAAATATAAACCGGATTCTGTGGGGCACCAATTGCCTTTGAAGTTGGTCCGGACTTATGTCGGTACTGGGGCTGGCATTAGTGGATGAGCTAATTGATGCCTGGAAGGCGCCAAAATAAACAAAAAGGGGTTACAGCCTTTCTAGGCGGTAACCCCTTATTCGTCCCAAACGGGAAAATGGCTCCTCAGGCCGGACTCGAACCAGCGACCCAGCGGTTAACAGCCGCTTGCTCTACCAACTGAGCTACTGAGGATCAGGTCATTCCCCGGCGCGCCGAGAAATGAAGGACCTGCGTATAACAAAGTCATTCATCAGTTTCTAGCCAAAAACGCCTTTTTGTGTGGAAATTTTGCGCTTTATGCCCCATGTCTTTCGGATCAGTACAGGAGAGTTTCTTGCCACGAATCAAATTCCGCAATCGTGAATACCGGATGCCCAGTTCTCGTCCGGTTCGACTGAGCCTTGGAGGTTTCTTCGTTTTGTTCGGAACTTTCGGCTTTTTGCCGGTGGTCGGGTTCTGGATGATCCCTGTAGGGATGCTGATTCTTTCTTATGATATTCCCTGGGTGCGCAGAAAACGGCGGCAAATTGAGGTTTGGTGGGGGCGGCGCCAGCAAAAGCGCGCTGAAGCCCGGGGCCAGGGCGGCGCTGACCCAGAAACCACTGAAATTACACAGTAATTAGAGGGCTTCCCCAAAAAGGATGGGGCCGCTGGGTGGGCGGCCCCGGAGGTGTTGGGTAAATGGTGGGGTGTCTTCAAGGGAAGACAATAGGACTTTGACTCCG
>SBHG01000053.1 GCA_006226305.1 Alphaproteobacteria bacterium
GGGTCTGTTCACACTTCGATCGTGCCCTATTGGGCGAATCGATTGGGTCGCAATGACCTCACCGCCTATCAGGCCAGCGCGCGCGGCGGCACGCTTTACTGTTCTCTGGCGGGTGACCGGGTCATTCTGCGAGGCGCTTGCGCGGATTATTGCCGCGCGGTCATCACGCTTTAAACATAAGCAATGCGAAAATCGTCGATGTTGTGACATTCAGTGTTGACGGTGCGATGCGCCGCCTCTATATGGGCGGTGGGCCACGCCTCCCCAACGAGGTGCAACTATTCTGTGAGGAATAGCCATAATGACTGTCGATCAAAAACCGGGGGTTCGACCCCTTCGACCTTATTTTTCATCTGGGCCATGTGCCAAGCACCCCGGATGGACCTTGGAAGCCCTGAGCGATGCAAGTCTCGGGCGATCTCACCGGGCAAGCCCCGGAAAATCCAAACTTAAAGCTGCCATTGAACGAACCAAAGACCTTTTGGGTCTTCCTGGCGACTACCGCGTGGCCATTGTTCCCGCCTCAGATACAGGCGCTATGGAAATGGCGCTGTGGTCCATGCTGGGGGCACGGGGTGTCGATCTTCTGGCCTGGGAAAGCTTCGGCGCCGGTTGGGTCACCGATGTGACAAAGCAGCTGAAGCTGGACGATGTGCGCGTCTTTGAGGCGCCCTACGGCGAGCTGCCGGACTTGTCTCAAGTTTCACCCGACCGCGATGTGGTCTTTACCTGGAACGGGACGACCTCGGGCGTGCGAGTTCCCAATGCGGACTGGATTTCGGCGGATCGCACAGGTCTGACGATTTGCGACGGTACATCCGCGGTTTTTGCTCAGGATCTTGACTGGCCAAAACTCGATGTAGTGACGTTTTCCTGGCAGAAAGTGCTGGGCGGGGAAGCTGCCCACGGCATGCTCATTCTCAGCCCACGCGCCGTTGAGCGCCTTGAAAGCTATACACCGCCCTGGCCGCTGCCAAAACTCTTCCGCCTGACCAAAGGCGGAAAGCTCAATGAATCGATCTTTGAAGGGGCGACTATCAACACGCCGTCCATGCTTTGTGTTGAAGATTATCTGGACGCTCTCTCCTGGGCGGAGAGCCTGGGAGGCAGACAAGCTCTATTTGCTCGGGCGGATACCAACGCTGCCGTCCTCGACACCTGGGTTCAGAAAACCGATTGGGTGGATCATTTGGCTGCGGCACCGCAGGCGGGGAGCAACAGCTCAATCAGATCTAATACGTCGGTCTGTCTCAAGATTGTGGATCCCTGGTTTGAGGGTCTTGATGACGCAGCGCAAGCAGCGGCGGTCAAAAAACTGGTGGGGCTCTTGGCGGACGAGGGTGTCGCCTATGATATCGGCTCCTACCGCGATGCACCGGCGGGTCTTCGGATCTGGGCAGGGGCAACCGTTGAGACATCAGAACTTGAAGCGCTTTGTCCCTGGCTTGACTGGGCCTTTGCGCAAGTTAAGTCCGCCTGATCCTGTTTCACAACCAAGCTAAGAATTTAATCTCAAAATAAGAGGACCTTAGTCCCATGCCTAAAGTACTGATCTCTGACAAATTGAGCCCGCGCGCGGAAAAGATCTTCCGCGATCGCGGCATTGACGTGGATGTCAAAACCGGCCTCGACAAAGAGGAACTCATCAAGATCATCGGCGACTATGATGGTTTGGCGGTGCGTTCAGCCACCAAGGCGACCGCTGAGGTGATCGACGCGGCGACAAATCTAAAGGTAATTGGCCGCGCCGGGATTGGCGTTGACAATATTGATATCCCTGCGGCCTCAGCCAAGGGAATTGTTGTGATGAACACGCCGTTTGGCAACTCCATCACAACGGCGGAGCACGCCATTGCGATGATGTTCGCAATCGCGCGGAAGATCCCGCAGGCGAATGAAACCACGCATCAGGGCAAATGGCTTAAGTCCGCCTATATGGGGGTCGAGCTGACCGGCAAGACGCTTGGCATTATCGGCTGCGGCAACATTGGGTCAATTGTCGCCAATCGGGCGCAAGGGTTGAAAATGAAGGTTATGGCCTTTGATCCCTTTTTGACGCCGGAACGGGCGGTTGAAATTGGCGTCTCGAAAGTGGAACTTGATGAGCTGTTTGCCAAGGCGGATTTCATTTCCCTGCACACACCACTGACCGACAAGACCCGTCACATCATTGATGGGGACGCATTGGGCAAAATGAAAAAGGGCGTTTACATCATCAACTGCGCGCGTGGTGGGTTGATCGTCGAATCTGCCTTGAAACTGGCGCTTGAGAGCGGCCATGTCGCTGGAGCGGCCCTTGATGTTTTTGAAAAAGAACCGGCCACGGAAAACGACCTCTTCGGCATGGAAAATCTGGTCGCGACCCCGCACCTTGGGGCTTCGACGGAAGAGGCCCAGGAAAATGTGGCCCTTCAGGTTGCCGAGCAAATGGCTGAATATTTGCTGACCGGGGCTGTGACCAATGCGCTCAACATGCCATCGGTGACGGCGGAAGAGGGCCCGATCCTGAAGCCCTATATTGAGCTTGTCGAAAAACTTGGCCTCTTTGGCGGTCAGATTGCCGAGACGGGGATCAATGAGATCCGGATCGAATATGAAGGCGCGGTGGCTGAACTAAATACCAAGCCTTTGACAGCGGCGGCCATTGTCGGCGTGCTCAAGCCTTCCCTGCAGGAGATCAACATGGTCAGCGCGCCAACCCTGGCAAAAGATCGCGGGATCGTTGTGAGTGAGACCAAACGGACCCAGCAAGGGGTTTATGAAAGTTATGTGCGGATCACGCTGGTCACCCAGCGCCAAGAGCGTTCGGTTGCGGGGACCATTTTCTCCGATGGCAAATCCAGGCTCATTCAGGTGAAGGGCATCAATGTGGAGGCCGAGTTCGGCGATCATATCCTTTATGTGGAAAACGACGACAAGCCGGGCTTTATCGGCAAGCTTGGAACCCTCATGGGCGACCAAGACATCAATATCGCGACCTTCAATCTGGGTCGATCAGCGGCAGGCGGCCAGGCCGTGGCTTTGGTCGAAGTAGATGGGGATATCGATAGCGCGTTTCTGGCTCAGGTTCGGGCTTTGCCCCAGGTGGTGGTGGCAAAGGCCTTGAAATTCTAAAGCCAAGCCCTTAAAAGGACCTGCAAAGCCGGACGCGCCTTGCGCGCCCGGCTTTTTGTTTGCGTCAGAGGTTCATTTCACACTCAATTTTCTGGAGATACCCCGTGGCAAATGTGGTGGTAGTCGGGTCCCAATGGGGGGACGAAGGCAAGGGCAAAATCGTGGACTGGCTGTCCGAGCGGGCCGATGTGGTGGTGCGCTTTCAGGGCGGTCATAATGCCGGCCATACGCTGGTTGTCGACGGCAATGTCTATAAAACCTCCGCATTGCCGTCTGGCGTGGTGCGTGACGGCAAGGTGTCTGTTGTCGGCAACGGTGTGGTCTGCGATCCCTGGGCCTTCGTGGCGGAAATTGAGAAACTGCGGGGTCAGGGCCTGAAAATTTCCCCTGAAAATCTCAAGATCGCGGAAAACACACCGCTCATTTTGCCGATCCATCAACAGCTTGATGAAATGCGCGAGAGCTCCAACAGCGTGCGCAAGATCGGCACCACCAAGCGCGGCATTGGTCCCGCCTATGAGGACAAAGTAGGCCGCCGCGCGCTCAGAATGATTGATCTGGCGGATCCGGATACTTTGGAAGACAAAGTGACGGCGCTTCTTGACCATCACAATGCACTTCGGCGCGGTTATGGCCGCGAGGAGCTGGATGGGGCGGAAACCGTCAATCGGCTTAAGGAAATTGCACCGCAGATTTTGCCTTATATGGACTGTGTTTGGCAGTTTCTTGATGACGCCAATAAATCGGGCAAACGTATTCTGTTTGAAGGCGCGCAAGGTATTCTGCTCGATATTGATCATGGCACCTATCCATATGTGACCTCATCAAGCATTGTGGCCGGCCAAGCGGCGGCGGGTAGCGGCATGGCGCCGCGCGATATCGGATACGTACTCGGGATTACCAAGGCCTATACGACACGTGTCGGTGAAGGGCCGTTCCCGACGGAACAGCTCAATGAGGTGGGGCAATATCTTGGCGAGAAGGGCCATGAATTTGGCGTCGTGACGGGCCGTAAACGTCGCTGCGGCTGGTTTGATGCGGTGTTGGTGCGCCAGACGGTAATCACAGGCGGTATCGACGGCATCGCGCTGACGAAACTCGACGTGCTTGATGAGCTGGAAGAAATCAAGATCGCCGTTGGTTACAAGCTTGATGGCATGGAAATCGATCACCTGCCCGCAAGTGCACCGGAACAGGCCCGCGTCGAGCCGGTCTATGAAAGCTTTGAGGGCTGGCAGGCGTCGACAGAAGGCGCGCGCTCCTGGGCCGAATTGCCGGCCCAGGCGGTTAAATATGTCCGGCGTATCGAAGAGCTGATTGGCGCGCCGGTCGCCTCAGTTTCAACCTCGCCTGAGCGGGAAGATACTATTCTGGTCCACGATCCGTTTCTGGGCTGAGGGCAGTTTCCTCGGGTATCATGACCGAGTCGGATGGCTTTTCGTGACGCGGCGCCTTGGCCAGGTCTTCGCGCACGGTGCGGCTGGCCATCCAATAGTGGAAGACACACCACAGATTGACGATGACGATGACGATCATCAGGGAATAGCGCAGAGAGTCCTTGCCCATTGTTGGCTCCAGGACGTCGCTAACCATGCCGACTACCAAGGGGCCAAGACCCAGGCCGATGATGTTGAGGATGAAAAACAGCACCGCCGACGACATCGCCCGCATGCGCAAGCCAACAAGCGAATGAGCGAGGGCGAGATTGGGCGCCAGATACATGGAGAAGGTCAGCCCCGTGACAAAGGTCAGCGACAGAGCGAGCATGGGTAGACCGGTATTGTAGATGATCATCGAGAAAGGCAAGGTTCCGATGGTTGAGAGTGCCGGGACCCAGAGATACCAGCGTTCGTCGCGCTGCATCAGTTTGTCGGTAACATATCCGCCCAAGAAAGTTCCGAGTGCTCCGAAAACTCCCGCTGCGGCCAACCAGGTACTCACATAGCCAATCTGAAGTTCGTGGGAGCGCACAAAGAAGGAAGGCGCAAAATTGGCGGCGCCATAACCGATAAAAGCGTGAAGGCCAGCGGCGACGGCCATATGATTGAATGATCGGCGGGTCAGCAAAACCTTGGCTGTTTCCAGCATGGAGGGCGCATCGTCTGTTTCAATGGTGGCTTCGGAAAATCCGCGAGGTGCTTCCTGTACAGTAAAGCGCAGCAGCAAGGCATAAAGGATGCCCGGAATGCCGACGACAAAGAAAGCGACGCGCCAGTCCATATATTGGGCGATCCAGCCACCGGCCAGAAGGCCTATGAGGCCACCGAAGTTGATGCCGGTGGAATAGATCGACAGAGCCGTCGCGCGCTGTTCTTTCTTGAAGATGTCAGAGATCATGGAGTGGGCGGGCGGGCTGCCGCCAGCCTCACCGATGGCGACCCCAATCCGGGCGGCCAGAAGTTGTGCGTAGTTTGTGGCCAGGCCCGCAAGGGCTGTCATGGAGCTCCAGATGACAAGAGCGATGGTGATGATGTTGCGGCGATTGCCTTTATCGGCGATGCGCGCGATCGGGATTCCCGCCAGCACGTAAATTGTGGCGAAGGCGAAGCCGGACAGGAGACCGAGTTGGGTGTCGGTAAGTCCCATATCCCTTTTGATGGGCTCTTGCAGGATGACCAGGATCTGGCGGTCAATAAAATTGAAGGTGTAAACCCCCGTGAGTACGAAGAGCACATACCATCGGTATCCGTTGGCTTCGTATCGACCAGGGTCTGGCCGCGCTGGCTGGTTATCCATTTTTCCTCCCTTTTTTCAGAAGAATGGCCTGAGCATCTCTTAAGCGCAAGCTCTTTGCGCGGCTTGACGGATTGGTCTGGCGCGGTAGTGTTGAGGTTTCTACTTCAGGTGCAGGAGACGGGAGTTGGCTAAACTCGTTTTCACATCGCATTTGCGTTCAGTGGGTCCGGCGGGAGAATCAATTTTCGACGGCGCAACGGTTCTGGAGGTTCTCGATAAGGCCTTTGCAGAACATGAGCTGTTGCGATCCTATATTCTCGATGATCAGCGCCGCTTGAGAAAACATGTCAGTATCTTTCTGGACGGTGTGCGTTTGCC
>SBHG01000124.1 GCA_006226305.1 Alphaproteobacteria bacterium
GTGCTCGATTTACCGTCCGTCGTAAATTCTGGGCCACCATGGCCAGAGCCTACGGCCGTTACGCTATTTAAATGGCCAATAAAAGGATCGACACCGGAGTTGGGGCGCGGAATCGACGACAAACTCTCTACAATAATATTTAGACGGCAATCCAAAGCGCGAGCAAGATCGCTATAAGAGCGAAGATGCATGTTTGTAGTACCGTTCAACCAACGTGAAATTTGAGCCTTGTCCTTACCTAAACGTAGAGCAACTTCATCTTGCGACAAACCTGACGCGTCGTATGCTTTTCTGAGTTCGTCATAAAGTTTGTCTTGTACATCCAAACTCCACAAATAAAGTTTATCCTCAGGAATTTTCTTCTTCATCATGTATCTCACCCTCCCCTTTAAAAGTTACGTATTCTTCAAAATAGTCTGAATGAAACCGCTCTAGGCCGGGCAATATCTTATCCCAGCACCGAACAGCTGCATCCACAACCGGTCTCCAATCTTTCTTCTTCGGCATCAGGCGCCGGTACCGTTTTTGCACAACCACAAAGATGTCTGGTCCGGCAAAGGCGCCGAGCAATCTAATCGGAGGCTCTCTAAGCCCCCTGATATGCCAAATCCTTTTGGATCTATTGGTCCTTTTCATATATGCACCACATCGGATATGGCCGCCTTTCCAGAAGGTCTTCAATGCCTGTTGAGCCTGTAGTTTTGCTTGGCGAGTCTCCTTGTTGCCGTCCGTTGAAAACATCCAATCGTGCGTTTTCTTGTCGACCAAAACCGTCCTTTGTTGGGTCTCGTCGTTATCAATATTGCTTGGCTTGAAAAGGGCCAATTCACCGTCCTCTACCGCCTGAGCTAATATTTGCTTGGTTGATTTAGAAGTCAACTATCTGGACCCATAACTAATGTCAAAAGAAAACAAATGATGTGTTAACAACACACAACTTCAAATATGTTACAAGAATTGCCACCATCTTTTCGCACCTATTTCAAGTTTTAAGTGCAGGATTTTGTAAATATCGCCCAATTCCGGAAGGACCAGCGACCGGCATTCTGTGGGATTTTGGGAAGTGGCCAAAGACCGCAACGGCTTTGGGTTTGCGCACTTAATATCCCGCAAATCCAAAATTCAATGTTGGGCGTCGAATGAATTACAAGTTAGACAATTTAATTTGTCTAACAGAACAGTTCAAAAACCCAAAGCCTTCCCTAAGAAGTTGGTTTTAATGGGGAAAATGGTGAGCCCGACAGGAATCGAACCTGTGACCCACTGATTAAAAGTCAGTTGCTCTACCAACTGAGCTACGGGCCCACACTCGGTGAAATTTGGCACTCACGGCGCTTGTCCGATTCGGGAAGACCCGGCCAAATTGCTGGCGGAACATAGGGATATCGGCCTTGGGGGTCAACCCGGGAATGACCCTTTTCGCGCTTTTTTAGACCAGTTTTTGTCCGCTAAAGAGCCGGGATGTCCCCTTCTGCCCGAAGCTTGTGGAAATCATCGCAAAACGCCTCAAAACAGCCCGCCTCAATGGCCTCCCGCATCGCCTTCATGAGTTCCTGATAGTATGCCAGATTGTGCCAGGTCAGCAGGATTTGCCCCAGAAGTTCCCCGGATTTGAACAGATGATGCAGATAGGCCCTTGAAAACTGCGAACTGGCAGGGCACGGGCTTTCTTCGTCCAGGGGCCTCATGTCATGGGCATGACGCGCATTTCTGAGGTTGACGGTCCCCCGCCGTGTGAAGGCTTGACCGTGCCGGCCTGAGCGGGTTGGGAGCACGCAGTCAAACATGTCGATGCCTCGGGCCACAGCGCCGACAAGGTCATCGGGCTTACCCACGCCCATCAGATAGCGCGGATGGTCCTCCGGCAGCATATCGACGGCGAAACCCAGTACCTGAAACATCACCCCCTGGCCTTCACCAACCGCCAGACCACCGACCGCATAGCCGTCGAAGCCAATCTCGCGGAGGGCTTCAGAAGACCGCTGCCGCAGATCTTCAAAGGTTGAGCCCTGCTGAATGCCGAAACAGGCGTGGCCCGGTTGGGACCCGAAGGCTTCTTTCGAACGCGCCGCCCAGCGCATGGACTGCTCCATGGAGAGCCGGGCTTCATCATGGGTCGCCGGATAAGGGGTGCATTCATCCAGAACCATCTGAATATCGGACCCGAGCAGTCGCTGGATCTCCATCGAGCGTTCAGGGGTCAGGCGATGCTTGGAGCCATCAATGTGAGACTGGAAAGTGACCCCCTCCTCGCTCATTTTCCGGAGCTTTGTCAGGGACATCACTTGATAGCCACCGGAATCGGTCAGGATCGGCCGCTCCCATCTCATGAATTGGTGCAACCCGCCCATGGCCGCCATCTCTTCGGCCCCCGGACGCAGCATCAGGTGGTAGGTATTGCCCAAAATAATATCGGCGCCTGTCGAGCGCACCTGCTCTGGCAACATACCTTTGACACTGGCGGCGGTACCAACCGGCATAAAGGCCGGCGTTTGAATATCGCCGCGTGGCGTCAGGATTTCTCCCCGCCGGGCCTTGCCGTCTTGAGCCTTCAGGGAAAAGGAAAAAAGGCTCATGCGCCCTCCGCCTTTTTGAGCAACAGACAAGCATCCCCATACGAGTAGAACCGATAGCCTGTCTTGACGGCGTGTTGATAGGCAGCCTTCATGGTGTTGAGGCCAGCAAAAGCTGAAACCAGCATAAAAAGTGTCGATTTGGGCAGGTGGAAGTTGGTCATCAATCCATCAATGAAGCGAAAGCGGTATCCCGGCGTTATAAAGATATCTGTCTCCGCTTCAAAGGGGTGAAGGACGCCCTTGTCATCTGCGGCCGATTCAAGCAATCGCAGAGCCGTCGTGCCAACTGCGATAATCCGCTTGCCCGCTTTTTTTGCCTCATTGAGATAAGTCGCCACATCGTCGGTGATCTCACCCCATTCCGCGTGCATCACATGGTCCTGGGTATCCTCGGCCTTGACCGGCAAAAAGGTCCCCGCGCCCACGTGAAGCGTGACCCGTGCCTCGTCAATCCCGCGATCCGCCAGATCTCTCAGCACGGCGCGGGTAAAATGCAAGCCCGCGGTCGGTGCGGCCACAGAGCCCTCGTGGGTGGCAAAAATCGTCTGATAATCTTTGATGTCCTGAGCATCGATGGCGCGTTTTGAGGAAATGTAGGGCGGCAGTGGCGGCAAACCCACCTTATGGAGCTTTAGATGGAGCGCCGCGCCTGTCTCGGAAAAGCGAAGGGTCGCTGCGCCGGCCTCTGGCCCACGAATGACTTCACAACTCAGCCCCTCGGCAAAATCGATCCGGTCACCCGGTTGCAGCCGTTTGGCCGGTTTGACAAAAGCGCCCCAACTGGCGCCATCCACATGGGGTTTCAAGAGCGTGATGACAATTTTCGCGCCGGAACCGCCGCCCGCCGCTCGGGCCAGTCGCCGCCCCTCAAGCTGTGCCGGAATCACCCGCGTGTCGTTAAAAACCAGGACATCATTGGGGGACAAAAGGACCGCCAAATCTCGGATGTGTTTGTCGTGGTGCCCCTCTTCATCAATTACAAGCAGCCGAGCGCTCTCGCGCGGCACGGCAGGGCGCAGAGCAATGCTTTCCGGGGGGAGATCGAAATCGAACTGGTTGACGTCCATGGCGCCCTTTTAGCACGAAAAAATCGCCCAGCTAGGTCAGCCGGACGATTTTCGAATGGAGAGTGACTTTACGGATCAGGCGTCAGCGGCCACTTTCATTGAAACAATTTGGTCGGGCGAAGCCGGTGGCTCCCCTTTTGCGATCTTGTCGACCGCTTCCATGCCGTCCACTACTTGGCCCCAAACCGTATATTGATTGTCGAGGAACGGGGCCGGTTCAAAACATATGAAAAACTGGCTGTCGGCGCTGTCCGGATTTTGCGCGCGCGCCATGGAACAGGTTCCCCGCAAATGCGGCCGATCGTTAAATTCAGCGGCCAGGTTTTGGCCCGATCCGCCCATGCCGGTGCCCGTAGGGTCGCCGGTTTGCGCCATGAAACCGTCGATGACCCGATGAAAGATAATCCCGTTATAAAAGCCGTCCCGTGCCAATTCCTTGATCCGGGCCACATGGTTCGGCGCCGCATCCGGCATACACTCGATTGTGACGGTTCCGTGCTCGGTTTCGAGCAACAGGGTGTTTTCGGGGTCTTTCACCGCGCTCATAGGTCTGTTCCTTTGTCTTCAGGTTCTGTTGAAATATCCAGTTAAGATCGATTAGTCAGTCGATCCGTCTTCTGCCTCCTTGGCAGACGCTTTTGCTTTTTCCGCATTAATGACATCAATCGCAACCCGCAATCGCAGGACGCGATCTCGGTCCAGCGGATCGTTAAAGCTTCCATTAGGGCCATCGCCCTTCATGATCCGATTTACGTAGCGCTGACCTTTTGTAACCTTCCCGAAGACGGTGTATTTGCCGTCCAGGTGTTTGGCACCTTCGTCATTAAAAACGATAAAGAACTGGCTGTTGGCACTATCGGGAGAGTCTGATCGCGCCATACCCAACGTGCCTTTTTCAAAGTGCAAAGTGTCTGAAAACTCCGCCGGCAAATCGGGCAGTGAAGAACCACCGGTCCCATCCCCATTGGGGTCGCCGGTTTGCGCCATAAAGCCGTCGATAACCCGGTGGAAATAGAGCCCATCGTAAAACTTTTGGCGCGACAGGGTCTTGATGCGCTCGACCGCCTGCGGCGCGGCATCTGGATAGAGTTCAATAACCACCCGCCCATAGATAAGGTCGAGGAAAAGCATATTCTCGTGGTCGGTATTGGTTTCGGTTGCCTCTTCCACTTTTTCCAAAGCGGCTTCAACATCGCGAGCATCCTGGGCAGATGCAGGCAGCCCATAAGCCAACACCGCAATCATGCCAAAAAGAAAACGCTTTAACATGGGGAATACTTCCTTTCACTCCTCATCGGGTCTTACGATCGACCGAACTTAGCTTTCAACCGCTCATCAATAAAGGGCGGAATGAAACTTGAAACATCGCCGCCGAGTTTGGCGATCTCTTTTACCAGGGTTGACGAGACCGCCTGGTGCACCGGCTCGGCCATTAGGAACACCGTCTCGATATCCGGGTTGAGGACATTGTTCATGCCCACCATCTGAAATTCATACTCAAAATCCGACACCGCCCGCAAACCACGCACGATAACCTGAGCCCCAACTTCTTCGGCAAAGTGAACCAGAAGATGTGAGAATGGTTTCACATCAATGACGCCAAGCCCCTCTCCGACAAAATCCGCGGTCGCCTGCTGGATCATTTCTGTGCGTTCTTCAAGATTAAACAGCGGCCCTTTGGCTTCATTGATCGCAACGCCAATAACCAGACGGTCAACCAGTTTGACGGCCCGGCTGATAATATCCAGGTGTCCGTTGGTCATCGGATCAAAGGTTCCTGGGTAAAGTCCAACCCTTTCAGTGTTCATTGGTGGTTCCTCCCTTCAGACATTATTTTTATGATTATGGTTATTCCATGTCATCAGAAATGCGTCAGGATGCGTCCACATCCTCATCGTCGTCACTCGTATCGCTGAGATGCTCAACCGAAACCACTTCTTCATCGGAGCTGGTGCGGAAGACCATTACCCCTTGCGTGTTTCGGGCGGCCACACGCACGCCATCGACAGGGCATCGAATGAGCTGACCGCCATTGGTGACCAGCATGATCTGATCGGCATCCTCAACCGGGAATGAGGCAACCACGTGACCGGTTTTCTTGTTGAGAGTCATACCGATAATGCCCTGCCCGCCCCGATTTGAGGTGCGATACTCATAAGAAGACGAGCGTTTGCCATAGCCGTGACTGGACAGGGTCAGAATAAATTGCTCCCTTGCCCCCAGATCTGCATAGCGCTCCGGCGAAAGAGCTGCCTCTTCGAGCCCTTCCTCCTCATCGTCAGGTGCGATCACCTCTTCAACAGAGGCATCCTCGCCACTGGCCGCCCGCCGCATCGCGGCGGCCTGTTTCAGATAGGCCCGGGTTTCAGCCGGGTCCGCATCGACATGGCGCAGGATTGCCATGGCAACCACTTCATCGCCCTTGCCCAGTTTCATGCCGCGAACCCCATTGGACGCCCGGCTTTTGAACACACGCACATTGGTGGTCGAAAAGCGAATGGCTTTGCCGTTGCG
>SBHG01000186.1 GCA_006226305.1 Alphaproteobacteria bacterium
GAGGTCGAGACTTTCAGGCCCAGCTGGCGCTGGTGCGC
Organism: Alphaproteobacteria bacterium; assembly: GCA_006226305.1. Lineage (GTDB taxonomy): Bacteria > Pseudomonadota > Alphaproteobacteria > M2410 > M2410 > M2410. The sequence continues at coordinate 39 of SBHG01000186.1, forward strand.
CGCCATCTGCCGGTTCACCGTGTCAGAGAAAATGAGATAAGGCTCGCCGGTCTGCAGCCGGATTTCCAAAATCTTCTGCCACAACTCGCGCGCATTTACATGGCGGATGACTTCGTTGGTCTTCGGGCTCCTCAGCGCGAAGGGCTGATCGTCGCGCACCGCTTCCATAAATTCATCGGTGATGTTGAGACCGTGATGGAGATTGAGGCTCTTGCGATTAAAATCACCAGACGGCTTGCGGATTTCCAGGAACTCTTCGATCTCCGGGTGGTGGATGTCGAGATAGACCGCCGCCGAACCGCGCCGCAAAGAGCCTTGGCTGATGGCCAGCGTCAGGGAATCCATCACCCGCACAAAAGGAATAATGCCCGAGGTCTGACCCGAGTCTTTCACCTTTTCACCGATGGAACGTACCTGGCCCCAATAGGTACCGATGCCGCCGCCGTTCGACGCGAGCCAGACGTTCTCATTCCAGGTGCCAACGATTCCATCGAGATTGTCTTCCACCGAATTCAAGAAACAGGAAATCGGCAGGCCGCGATCCGTGCCACCGTTGGACAGAACCGGGGTCGCCGGCATGAACCAAAGCTGTGAAATATAGTCGTAGATCCGTTGGGCATGGCCCGCGTCATCGGAAAAGGCAAAAGCCACCCGCGCAAACATGTCCTGATAGCTCTCACCAGGCAGCAGATAGCGGTCTTCCAATGTCTGCTTGCCGAAATCGGTCAAAAGCGCATCCCGGCTGCGGTCGACCTTGACCGGATTTTCGACCACCTTGAGGGTCGAAGGCTTCAGCTTATAGGAAGGCTTGTCTTGTTTCTTCTGCGGGGTCGGCTGGCTGGGCAGGGAAGGAGCGGCGTCAAACGCGGCCATGTGGTATCTCTCCATCGGTTCGGATCTCAAACAAAAAAGAGCAAACGACCCCGGTGGCGGCCACAAAGAACCCCACTCTGTGGCGGGTCTTTTTGCCCGTCCACAGCCAATTTTTGGCTATTTATTTAAAGGAGCCTCTTTGAGCTGCGGATCAGTTCCCCCTTGCCGCCAGAAGCTCGACTTACCCAGATGCAGTACCACCCGAGAACCGTTGCACAAAATATAGTGTCCACATTCTCAGGGAGCGTCAACAGGTTTGAGACAAGATTTTGAAAATTTTCAAAGACTATCCACAAGATCTAGGTGGGAGCAGCAAATTAGATCGCGGCGGCCTTGGTCCGGATCCGCCTAGGCTGGCTCCCGGTTCTCCATAATACCCCTAAGAGGGCTTTTGCGGATGGGGCTTATGGGCAATTCTGATTCGAATTTGGCGCGGCTGCAAACTAGGCCGCCAGAGCGGGGCGCGTCACGGGCGCCGCCCTGTCTCGGTCGGCCGCTGGAGCCAAGGTCCACAACGCGCCTCCCGTCGGGTGTTCAGCCAGGAGGGGCTTCAGATCGACAAAGGAATGTGGTGGCAAGGGGCCATGAAAGTGAGCCCTGAGGCCGTTTGCGGCCATTTCGGGTCCGGTAAGGATGCGATAGATGGCATGCTCCTGAGACGGCTCCACCAAGAACCGCGCCCTGAGAACGCCGTCGAGGGAGGAAGTTTTTTCGACCAGACGGTCAACAATATGAGGGGTCAATTGGTCCAGAAGCGTTTGCTTTAACTTGAGCTGTTCAAGCAGGATTTCGCTCTGGATCCCGCAAACCTTGCGGGGCTGGAAACCAGCCTCGGCCAGGGGCTCTTCCGGCGTGCGCCGCGCGAGCGCGCCTAGGACAAATTGGCCAATATCCCATTTCACCGTCACGCCGATTTCGATCTTGCCGCCCAAGGTCGCCAGCATATCGCAGAGCTCATCCGCGTGGCGGCCAAGAAAGAAATGAACGGCGCGCTTGCTTAGAGCTGGTTGACAAAGGGGGGCCGGCAATACAGCCCCTTCCTCCATCATACGCTCTAGAATTTGGACGTATTGGGTTTGTTGTGCTTGCTTGAGCCGCTTTTTGCGCTGTGGCAGACGGCGGCGGGTGGGGGATCCCAAAACCGCGGCAACTGTACCTTTGGCTTCTATTTTGAGATTGAAACCCGGTTCGCCGGAAATGCCAGCCAACAAGGCCTCGGCGCCCTTGCGCTCCATAATCCCGTAGATCCGTGCTGCGTCCTTCATGCCTCTCGCCCCCTTGATCATCGCCGAGAAGCCTAGCCGCAACATGGTTAATGAAGGGTAAGAGGTGGCCGCTTTATAAAGAATAGGCGCCCCCTAAGATGTAAGGGAGCGCCTTCAATGCCTGCTGAATAGCAGATTGCCTGTTCTTATTGCGAGGCATCCGCTGCGGATTTTGCCCGCTTGTCATTTTGCGTTTGAACCTTGGTGCCTTCTGGCTCAAGGACATCACTGTCACCAGGGACAATAGCCCGTTCACAGCGCGGCGCACAGGTAAAGGAGATAATGTCGTTCTGATCGCCTTTAACAAGGGTCAGATTGCTCCAGCCACCCACCGAAGTAACCCGAATGCGTTTATTGCCGATCGGCTTGCCTTGAGAATTCAGCGCCACGACATTCGTGGTTCCAAAAGTGCGACCCGCCACCAGAACGACGCGGCCATCGTGAATTGAAACACCCGCGATTGCCGGATTCCCAACAGCAACGGTTGCAATATCTTCATCGAAAGAAAAAACAACGGCCTCATCAAGCGGCACCAGAATTTCTTCTGCCGAAGCCGCGACCGGCAACATCAACAAAGCAGTCAGGGCGACGGCCAAACGCTTTACAAATTTCTCAACACCCAACATTTTTCACTCCATCTCATGATTGGATCTGAGCCGACTGTACGGCAAAAAAATTGACGAGACCTAAATCTACGAGGAAAGACTCTATCTATTGGGATGCAAAATGCATGCGCGAACTGGCCGCTGTCATGTGTTCCAGATTGAGACAGAAAAAAATCAATAAGCGCTGCAATTTATGTTTTGACTTTACCGTTTCTTAAAGACGCCTGGCTATAGTCGCTATTGTTCGATGCGGCGAAATTGAATTTGAACTTAAGCCGTACGAGCACAGTGCTGTAACTAGAGTAAATTAAGGAGGCTTCCATGGCCCATTTCGTAAAGCGCTTTGTAAAAGACGAGTCCGGTGCGACTGCTATTGAATACGGTCTGATTGCTGCAGGTATTGCTGTTGCTATTATTACCGCTGTTTCGACGCTCGGTACCAACCTTGACTCGACCTTTACTTCAGTTAGCACCGCTGTTGCTCCGTAATTAGGGAACTAACAGCTGAAGCGTTAGCTTTAGTATTACGAGATTGGCCGCTGAACTTCATAAGGAGTTCGGCGGCTTTTCTTTTGGGCGCGCCAAATTGTCCCAAAAGAGTTTGCAGAAATTTCTCTGGCTTTTCTCCTTGTTAAGACTTGTTCACTATAACGAATACCAGTTTCTATTGAGTTTGGGTGTTAGATAAATGGAACTGGTTCTACTTCTTATTTTTCCTGCGCTGCTTATTGTAGCGGGATCATTTGATGTCTTTACGATGACCATCCCTAATTGGTTAACGGCTCTCGTCGGCATCTCTTTCTTCGCTTTCGCATTTGCCTTCGGCATGCCGCTTGAGGAGATCGGACACAGTGTTCTGGTCGCCTTCGGCGTTTTGTTGGTCACCATGGGGATGTTTGGTCTGGGCTGGTTTGGCGGCGGGGATGCCAAACTTATGACGGCCTGCGCACTTTGGATTGGTATCGCGAATTTCCCGGCATTTCTATTGGGCGTTTGCCTTATCGGCGGTGTTGCAACACTTGCGGTGATTGTCTTTCGGCGCATCCCGCTTCCTGGATCCATTGGAAGTGTCGGTTGGGTGGCACGTCTGCACAGCGCGGATGAAGGGGTGCCCTATGGTGTCGCAATCGCCGGGGCTGGCGTGCTTCTGTTTTCAAACACAGAGCTCTTTCGACTGATAATCGGTTAAGGAAGTCTGACCGCAAAATTTCGGTTAGGAACGACCGGATTTACACAAAAACAATTGTTTCATTTTAGCATACCCAAGAGTGAGGGGAAGCATCGGCGAAAAAAGTCTTAATGCGGAGTAAACCGATAAGGCCCCGATGTTTGAGTTTTAGTTTGGAATAGAGGACTGGGAAAATGAATCTTGCACGTCTAGTTGTCCTGGGTGTCGCGGTTGTTACCGCCGCAGTGTCGGCGTTTCTTGTACGCAACATGATCACTCAGGAAGGGCCGGCGGAAGCCGCTCAGCAACCTACAATTCAGGCCACGCGCGTTCTTGTCGCGGGTCGGGATCTTGCATTGGGCGAGACCATCCAGTCGGGTGATCTGGTTTGGCAGGCTTGGCCGGAAGAGGGCATCTCGCTGAACTATATCAATGAGAAGACGCAGCCCAATGCCCGTTCCGAATGGGCCGGCGCATTTGTTCGCGCGCCATTCGTAGCTGGCGAACCGGTGAACCGGAGCAAGCTCGTTACCTCCAAGAACCAGGGCGTTATGTCGGCCATTCTGGAGCCGGGCATGCGCGCGGTTGGTATCGAGATCAGCGCGGAATCGGGAGCCGGTGGATTTATTCTTCCCAATGACCGCGTCGATGTGATCCTCACCTATTCCTATGAGCGCATTGAGGACAAGCAGAAGCATAAAGAATATGCAAGCGAAACCGTTTTGCAGAATGTTCGCGTCCTTGCGATTGACCAAACCTTCCGTGAGCAAGACGGCGAAGCGGTTGTGGTGGGTCGTACCGCGACATTGGAAATGCCCAATACCTTTGCCGAAGAGCTCGCTCTGGCCAGCGCCATGGGCAAACTTTCCCTGACCCTGCGCAGCCTGGCAAGCGCTGAGGGTGAGACGAATGATCAAAAGCCGCGTCTTGTGAAAAGTTTTTCCAAGGGCGGTGAAGATCAGGAAAAAGGCAGAATTACCATGGTGCGCTTTGGTCGCGCGCAAATCGAAACGGGGGCACAATAATGTTGATCTCGAAATTCATTAAACAGGCGGCCATTTCCGTCCTCGTTGGTTGGGCCACACTCAGTGGCGCGCCAGCCCACGCGGCCAGTGACATTCAGCATTTTGTTGTCAATCAAGGCGACACCGGCAAAACCAAGCGTATCGTTCTCTCGCTGGACAAAGGGGCGATCATCGAATTGCCGACCGATGCCCGCGATGTTATGGCGTCCAATCCCAAGGTGGTCGACGCTATGGTGCGTACGCAGCGCCGCATTTATATCGTTGGTAAGAGCATTGGTCAGGCCAATGTCTTTATCCTCGACAATGCCGGTAAGCAGATCCTCAATCTTGAGATTCAGGTCGAGCGAGACGTCACGCCGCTTAAAGAAATGCTCAAGCGCTATCTGCCGGCCTCACGTATCGAAGTGTCATCTCTGAACGATCGCGTCGTGCTGTCCGGTTTTGTGCCGAGTGCGGCCGCATCCGCTCAAGCACAAGAGCTCGCCGAGAAGTTTATAAATGAGGGTCCCGAGGATTCTGTTGTCAATCTCTTGGCGATCGACGCCAACGAGCAGGTGATGCTGAAGGTGCGCATTGTTGAAATGCAACGGTCTGTTTCCAAACAATTTGGTGTTTCCTGGGAGGCATTCTTTACGCCGGATGGCAACATCACTGGGTTTGATGCCAACGGCAATCCTTTGACTGATGGGGACACGATCATCAATTCTGTCGGCGACAATCCTTTCTCTTTGATTGGTAGCGCGCTGAGCAGTACCGCATTTGCCGCAACCCATCTGGGCAGCGACGGCGGTGCCTCTGCAACCCTCCGTCTGATGGAACGCACAGGTCTCGTTAAGACCCTGGCAGAACCAACCCTGACCGCGATTTCCGGTGAGGCCGCGAATTTCCTGGCGGGTGGTGAGTTTCCGGTGCCAACAGGTCGTGACCGCGATGGCAACATCAACATCACCTTCAAGAAATTTGGTGTCGGCCTTGGCTTCACGCCGGTCGTTCTGGACGAAGGCCGTATTTCCCTGCGCATCTCAACCGAAGTCAGCGAGCTGGCAGCCAACGGTTCGATCTTGATGGGCGGCAGCACGGTCACCAATGAAGATGGTGTTGTGACCACCATCGGCGGCATCAATATTCCGGCTCTTCGGGTACGCCGCGCGGAATCAACCGTCGAATTGCCCAGCGGCGGCAGCCTGGTTATGGCTGGTCTGCTTCAGGAGAATACGGCTCAGAGCATTGATGGTCTGCCGGGCGCGAAAGACGTGCCGGTTTTGGGCGCACTTTTCCGCTCCCGTGACTTCCAGTCGGATGAAACAGAGCTGGTCATTATCGTAACGCCCTATCTGGTCAACCCGGTTAATGAGCGCGAGCTGAAAACACCGGCAGATGGCTTTGCGCCGCCCAGTGACTTAGGCACGATTTTGCTTGGTCGTTTGAATTCCGTTTACGGCGTTGGCAACAATTCCAAACCGTCCAACTGGCAGGGCCCGGTTGGTCATATTGTAGAGTAAGGAGAAAGCCCCATGTTGACGCAAAAGAATTTGAATGCGCCGCTCAGCCTTAAAGGCATTCGGCGCCTGGCTCTCTCCGCAGTAGCAGCTTTGGCATTGTCAGGTTGCATGAACGGCGCAGGCCTTGATGGTATGGCTGCAGGTCAGACCCGAACGATGCCGCATGAGCGGTTTCCAATCCAGGTGAGCTCTACCAACGAGGAAATGTCCCTTATGGTGCCATCCAACGCGGTGACCCTGAGCCCGGAAGATCGCGCCCGTGTCTCAATGTTTGCCGCCAGCTACCGCAAGGGTGGCCATGGTGAGCTCTGGCTGGCTTCGCCGACCGGTTCGTCCAATGAGGCGGCTTCCGGCGCGGCTCTGGCGGAGATCTCAAAGGTATTCGTTGAGCAGGGCCTGTCTCCGGCGGCGATTACCATGACGACCTATCACTCCAGTGCGGACAATGCGCCAATCACGCTCCGCTTCAAGGTCTATGACGCGCATTCGCCGAACTGCCGTCGTTGGGATCAAAATCTGGCGGTGACGCCGCGCAATGGCACCTCGCCAAATTTTGGCTGTGCAACACAGTCCAATCTGGCGGCCATGCTGGACGATCCGCACGACCTGGTTGAACCACGGGATATGACCCCGGCCGACGCAGATCGCCGCAATACGGTTGTTGACAAATATCGCAGCGGTGAACCCACCGCCACAGCCCGGGGCTCGGAAGAGTCAGGCGCAGTGACCAAAATGGATGAGTAACCCAGTAGGGGATAGGCAATGAACGAAGATAACAAAAGATATATTGAGCCGGATCTGGCCTCGCAACTGACACCTGAACCCGATGCGGACAACGGTGAAGGGCACGGCTATGAAGAGGCGGACTTTACGGACACATCCTATGCTGAGGATCCCTACAGCGAGCCGGTGGCCTATGATACGAGCGAGAGTGATCTGACTTATGAGGCGGATCAGGAAATGGCCTCGCAAGAGGAACAGGACGAATGGCAGCAGGAAATGACCACGGCTGATGAAGCTGTTTTGGAGCCGGAAGTGGTTGTTGCCGCTCCCGTTGGTCAGGAAATGCCGGGCGGCCTGCCGCTACAGGATCGCATGATCCCGCGCATTTCTATTGATGCCTTCTGCGATGATTCTGACTCCGGTGTTGTCATGCAACGGGTTGCCGCTGATCGGCGCCTCAATCGTGCCCACGTCAATATTCAGATGGGAGGCGTTGAGGCGGCGCTGGAAACTTACGCCACAGCCTCGACACCCGACCTCGTTCTGATTGAGATGTTTGGTGAGCGCGACAAGGTTCTCGGAGATATCGACCGCCTGGCCGAGGTTTGTGATGCAGGAACAAAAGTAGTTGTGATCGGCAAGATCAACGACATCATTCTTTATCGCGAGCTTGTTCAGCGCGGCGTAAGTGAATATCTCGTGGGACCGATAACGGTTGCCCAGGTTATTGATACCATGTCAGGTCTCTATGCGGATCCGGACATGGCGCCGATTGGCCGGTCAATTGTTTTCACTGGCGCCAAGGGCGGTGTCGGCTCAAGCACGCTGGCTCACAATGTCGCATGGTGCGTGTCTGAGCGAATGAAGCACGATGTCACCTTGATCGACCTTGATCTTCCCTTTGGGACGGCAGGTCTCGATTTCAATGAAGATCCGACACAAGGCGTGGCCGAGGCCCTTATGGATCCCGAGCGGCTTGATGATCAATTGCTTGATCGCCTTCTGGTCAAATGCTCGGAGCATCTCAGTCTCTTTGCATCACCCAGCTCTCTGGAGCGGACCTATGTAATGGATACCGAGGCATTCGATTCCATCCTCGACACAGTGCGCGCCACCGTGCCTTGCATGATTGTTGACCTGCCTCATATCTGGGAGCCCTGGAGCCGTCACATCCTGTCGACCGCGGATGAAATCGTCATCACCGCGACGCCGGACCTGGCTTCCTTGCGCAATACCAAGAACCTGATGGAAACACTTGTTCAGGCCAGGCAAAACGATGCCCGCCCAAAACTGGTGATCAATCAGCTGGGTATTCCCAAACGTCCGGAGATCCCGGCTAAGGACTTTGCCGAAGCGATCGGCGCCGAGGTTGACCTCATCCTGCCATTTGATCCGCAGCTGTTTGGCACAGCCGCCAATAACGGACAGATGATTGGCGAGGTCAAACCGGAGTCCAAAGCCGCCCAAGGGTTTGTCGATCTCGCGCAGCGCCTGACCAATCGGGAAGTGGCGGTCAAGAAACAGGCCGGAGTGACCAAATTCTGGAGCCAATTGGTCGGCAAATAATCAAAACGTGTACCTGGGTAAATAGGAAGAGTAACTTATGTTTGGCAAAAGAGATTCAGATGGCGGCGGACTGAAGCGCAAGGGGCAGGCGGCGCCGACCCCTGTGCAGACGGCGCCGCAGCCTGGTGAGCCGGAGCCGACCGCGCCACAGCAATCTTCACAGCCCGTGCGGGTGGAAAATCCGGCACAGGCTGCCGAACAGGTTAAAAAGGTTGTGGAGGCGCCCAAGGTCCGTCCACCCAAGCCGCAAGAGCCGGTCAAGCCTGTCGTGGTTGAAACCCGGTCGGAGGAGTATTACCGGACCAAATCCAATATCTATAACGCGCTCATCGACACCATTGATCTGGGCCAGCTGGCACAGCTCGATCCCGGCGAAGCACGGGAGGAAATTGGTGATATTGTCCGCGAGATCATTGCGATCAAAAATGTTGTTCTGTCGATTGCCGAGCAGGAAAAGCTGCTGCAGGATATTTGTAATGATGTCCTGGGTTATGGTCCTCTGGAGCCGCTGCTCGAGCGGGACGATATCGCCGACATCATGGTCAATGGCGCCGGCCAGGTCTTTATCGAAGTTGAAGGCAAGGTCCAGCTTACCAACGTGCGGTTCCGCGACAACTCACAGCTGATGAACATCTGTCAGCGCATTGTGAGCCAGGTCGGTCGCCGGGTTGATGAATCGAGCCCGATATGTGACGCCCGTCTTGCCGACGGCTCTCGGGTCAACGTTATCTCCAATCCCTTGTCGATTGATGGTCCCGCCCTGACCATTCGTAAGTTTAAAAAAGACAAACTGACGATGAACAATCTGGTGGAGTTCAAGTCCATCTCGCCAGAAGGTGCGAAAGTGTTGTCGATCATCGGCGCGAGCCGCTGTAACGTTCTAATTTCGGGCGGTACTGGTTCGGGTAAGACCACCTTGCTCAATTGTATGACCGCCTTCATCGAGGAAGATGAGCGGGTCATCACCTGCGAGGACGCCGCCGAGCTGCAATTGCAGCAGCCGCACGTTGTGCGATTGGAAACACGCCCGCCGAACCTTGAAGGTTCTGGTGAGATTACCATGCGTGACCTGGTCAGAAACTGTCTGCGGATGCGTCCCGAACGCATCATCGTGGGTGAGGTGCGGGGGCCTGAGGCCTTTGACTTGCTTCAGGCCATGAACACCGGTCACGACGGCTCAATGGGAACGCTCCACGCCAATACCCCGCGCGAAGCTTTGTCCCGTCTGGAAAGTATGATCACGATGGGCGGCTTTAACCTGCCGTCGCGCACAATTCGCGAAATGATCTGCGGCTCAATTGACGTCATCATTCAGGCTGCGCGTTTAAGAGACGGTTCGCGCCGTATCACCCACATTACAGAAGTGCTCGGCATGGAAGGCGATGTGGTTATTACCCAGGATCTCTTTGTTTATGAGGTCGAGGGGGAAGATGCCGACGGCAAGATCTTGGGCCGCCATAAATCAACGGGCATTGCGCGTCCTGCCTTTTGGGATCGCGCCCGCTACTACGGCCGGGAAGGCGAGCTCGCCGCCGCTCTGGATGCCGCTGCGGATTAATTGGAAGGATAAGGGCCGATGTCAGGTTCAATGGGATTTATTCTGGGTGTCGTTCTTCTTTGCGGCCTTTCGGTCATGGCGGTAGCCTATGCGCTGCTTGGCCCGGCTCTGCTGGGGGGCAGCCGCGCCGACAAGCGCGTGAATGCCATTACCAAAGGCACCAAGAACGGTAAGGGAAAATCTGGCAAGGATGATGGCCAGCAGCGCCGCCGGGCTGTTCAGGAAACCCTTAAGCAGCTTGAACAGAAGCAAAAGGAAGAGAAAAAACGCAAGAACATCCGTCATCTCATTGAGCAGACCGGCATTGCTCTGCCCATTCGCATGTTCTGGATCTTGTCGGTCGTCTCCGCTGTGGTCTTTGGTCTGGGTCTGGCGATGACGGGCATTGGGCCGATCGCCATGGGTCTTGGCGCCTTGATCGGCTTCTTCGGACTGCCGCGCTGGGTTCTGCAATTCCTTTGCAAGCGCCGTCAGAAGGCCTTCATGGAAGAATTCGCCAATGCCTTGGACGTCATCGTCCGGGGGGTGAAGTCGGGTCTGCCGCTCAATGAGTGCTTGAAGATTATTGCTAATGAAAGCGCTGAACCTGTGAAGTCCGAATTCAAGCATGTGGTCGATGCCCAGAAAATGGGCATGCCGCTTGATCAGAGCCTGGGGCAGATGCACGAGCGCATGCCAATCGCCGAGGTTAACTTCTTCCAGATTGTGTTGATCATTCAGCAGTCCGCCGGGGGTAACCTTTCAGAAGCACTGGGCAATCTTTCATCGGTGCTGCGTAATCGTAAATCCATGCGCGCCAAAATTCAGGCCATGTCGTCAGAGGCCAAGGCCTCGGCCCTAATCATTGGCTCACTGCCGCCTGGCGTGATGGGCATGGTTTATATGTCATCGCCGGACTACATCTCCCTGCTTTTCACGACGTCTATTGGTCACCTTCTGCTTTTGGGTTCGGTCACGTGGATGTCGATTGGCGTGCTTGTCATGCGCAAGATGATCAACTTCAATTTCTAGGGATCAGAATTTTATGTCTTCACTTGTTGGACTCCTTACAGATCCGGAATTCCTGATAACCGTATTTGTTGCCATTGCCGCATTTGCAACGATCATCACGCTCGCCATGCCCTGGCTGCAACGTGACCGATTGAATTCGCGCCTGAAGCTGGTCGCCAATCAGCGCGAGGAGCTACGTCGTAAGAGCCGGGAAGCATTGAACAAGAAAAACGAGCCGGCAAAATTGCGCGACAATTCCTCCGGCTTCATGAAGGATGTGGTGGATCGGCTCAACTTGAGAAATATGCTCGAGTCGAAAGAAATTAAAATGAAGCTCATGCAGGCGGGATTCCGTGGTCAGCGCCCCGTCGTTGCTTTCGTTTTCTGCCGCCTGGTCGGACCGCCGGTGATGTTCGGGGTCTTCCTGATGTATCTGCTTCTGGTCAACGACTTTGGATTCAAGACACAGCAGATCATGATGTTTTCGGTTCTCGGCGGTTTCCTCGGCTATTATCTGCCCAATGTCTTCGTCCAGAATGTCGCGCAGAAGCGCCAACAATCTGTGATCGCGGCCTTCCCCGATGCCCTCGATCTGATGCTGATCTGCGTGGAATCGGGCATGTCCGTCGAGGTTGCCTTTAACAAGGTTTCAAACGAAATCGGCGGCTCGTCCATTGAGCTGGCCGAAGAGTTGGGATTGACTACAGCGGAGTTGTCCTATTTGCAGGAACGCCGCCAGGCCTATGAAAACCTGGCCGAGCGGACCGGGCACCCGGGCATTAAGGCCGTGTGTACATCGTTGATCCAGGCCGAACGTTACGGGACGCCGGTCGGGACCGCTCTGCGGGTCATGGCCAACGAAAACCGTGAAATGCGCATGCAATTCGCCGAAAAGAAAGCCGCGGCTCTGCCAGCCAAGCTGACCGTGCCGATGATTGCCTTTTTCCTGCCCGTCCTCTTCGTCGTGATTTTGGGCCCGGCTGCCATCCAGCTTTTCTCATAAGAAATGGAGTTGGCCACTCGCCAACGTTGACCAACAAAAACGCCGCTTCAAGGAACATGAAGCGGCGTTTGATTTTTTTGGGCACGCAAAAGGTGTCAGGTCAAACTGGCCCGGCGATTAAGGGGTCTCGCTGGGCACGTCCCCTGCGCCTTGTGTGGTGACGGAGGAGGCCTTTTGAACCGCGCGCATATCCTGCCAGCGGTCCGGCTGGGTCAGCATGGCGCGCAGCTGCTCAATATTCTTAGCGGCAAAAGCGGGCGGGAGATCCGCCTGGGCAATTTGCTGAGCTTCATCAAACTTGCCTTGTAGGCCGACGATCAGCGCGAGATTAAGCCTCACGACTTCGCCAGCGCTTGGGTTCGCATTGGCCTTGCGCAGCATCGCTTCGGCCCGATCCAAATCTCCGGTCATGGCATAGGACAATCCCAAATTCGAGAGCACTGAGGGTTCATCAGGCTTGTGGAGCAATGCCATCTGGTAATTTTCCTGCGCCTTGCCGTGCTGATCCAACTCGTCATAGGCCACCCCCGCTGCCGAATAGAGCGACCAGTCGTCGACCCCCATGGCGGCAGCCTTACTCAGGAAAGGCAAGCCTTCCTTGGGTGCCCCCCGCTCAATCAGGACCTTGCCCATTTCAGCATAGATTTCGCCGCTTTCCGGGTTGATCACCGACGACCGCAGAAGCACAGCTAGAGCGTCATCAAAGCGCTTATCCTTGCGGAACATTTTTGAGACCTGAACAGCCATTGCCGGATCGCTTGCATCAAGGGTAGTCTGCCCTGAAGCCAGATCCTGTGTCGTAAGGGGCTGCTGCGGTGTCGAGCCGGTGCTGGCGCAGCCTGCCATAAGGGCCGCAACAGCGCAGCTGGCGCCCAAGCGCCAAAGTCGAGAGGAGAAGGTCATAGCCGCAAGCTCTTCCATTTGTGGTTAATATCGCTTAACCAAAGTATCGCAATGAAGTTCCAACAAACCCTTAACACTGTGCTCGGCAACCTCCAGATTTGGCGCTTTTTCACACAGAGCCCCCAGTCGGGCGGCGCGTTTGTGCGCCTTTTGGGGGAATACCGGGCTCTTGCGCCCCGCGACCGCATGGCGGCGGCAGGTACCCTTGTGGCTGTCTTGCTGCTTGTCGTCACCGGCGTATTTTCCTTAATGCGGGGGTCGGCCGGATCGGGGGAAACGCCGGAGCCAGATCGGCGACCTTATGAAAAACCCACAGAACCGGCTTTCTTCCAGATCAAGACAGGCTCCATTAGCGGCACCTATTATCCGGTAGGTGAAATGCTTGCTTCCATCATCTCGCACCCCATCGGCTCGATCACCTGTCGCAACGATCGCCCCTGCGGCCCCGAAGGGTTGATCGTCACCGCAGAAGCTTCGGACGGCTCGGTCGACAATGTCATGGAGGTTGACGCCGGGGTTGTGCAATCCGCTCTGGCGCAGGCCGATATCGTCTCCTGGGCCTATACCTCCAAAAATGTGTTTCGTGGTCAGGCACCCTATTCAGACCTGCGCGTCATCGCCAATCTCTACGATGAAGACGTTCATCTGGTCGCTCTTAAGGGGTCCGATATTCACACCGTTGCAGATCTTGAAGGGCGGCGCGTGTCCATTGATCGGCCCCAGTCGGGAACCAACTACGATGCACGAATGATCCTGGATGCCTTTGGGTTGAAAGCCCATCAAGTCGATCTGGTGGAAGCCGATGCCAACACATCCGCCGACATGCTTTTAAGCGGCGAGTTGGAAGCCTTCTTCTTTGTCGGCGGCACACCGCTTCGCGCGGTGGCGGACCTGGCCAAACGCGAAAAAATTGACCTTATTCCCATTACCGGTCCCGAAGTGGATGCGCTTTTGTCGCGACATCATTTCTTTCGCCAAAAAAAGATCGCGGCAGGTACCTACGACGGCATCGGCGCGACGCCGACCCTGAGTATCGGGGCCATGTGGATCGTCAACGCCCGGGTCGACGAGCGCACCGTCTATCAAATCACCCGGGCGCTTTGGTCGGACAAAAACCACCGTCTCTTGATGTCGGGCCATGTCAAAGGGGCCCAGATGTCTTTGGACAGCGCCCTTACCGGTTTGCCGGTGCCCCTTCATGAAGGGGCGGCGCGCTATTATCGAGAAATTGGTCTTTTGACCGAAGAAGATCATTCTTCCAAAGACGCGCCCTGATACCATTCCTGCATAACGGGGTGTGCCCACATCCGCGCGGCGTATTCTTGGGCCGCTTCCGGCAGATCAACGCCATAGCTTCGAAACCGGCTTACCACCGGCGCATACATGGCATCGACAATGCTTAAGCGTCCCAGAAGCCAGGGCCCTTGCGCTTGAAATCGGTTGCGCGCCTCGCTCCACAGTGCGCTGATGCGATCAATATTGGACTGCACGGCGTCCGATGGAGGTGCGGCGGCAAATTCTTTCGTAAAATCCATCGGCATCTCTTGCCGAAGCGCCTGAAATCCGCTGTGCATTTCCGCGCTCATCATCCGCCCAATGGCGCGCGCCAATCGATCCTCGGGCCACAGCTGTTTTTGAGGGAACCGGTCCGCCAGATATTCGCAAATCGCCAGTGAATCCGTGATCGTCGCCTCATCGGAGATAAGAACCGGCACCTGACCTGATGGCGAGTATCGGCAAATCTCAGCCTTGGTCTCGTCCCGGCGCAGCGCAATGACGGTTTCTTCAAAGGGAATATCGAAGGCCTTCATCACAAACCAGGGCCTTAACGACCAGGAAGAGTACTTCTTTGTTCCGATGACGAGATGGTACATTCCGGAGGCTCCTTTATTGCCCGCCGGCGCCAAGATGACTACAGTCAGCGCCGACTTAAACGCAACTAACCGATCAAGAGGATCACTTTGTCAAGTAACGACCAAACTAAGTCCAATCAAATTCCAATTGTCTTGATAACAGAGGCCAACTGCGACCCCGCTTTGGCAGACCTGCCCCCCGCTGCCCGCGGACTGGCCATTGCCAGCCGGTTTACCGGTAAAGCCGGACAGAGCCTCTTGGTGGTCGGTCAGGCCGGAGATCTTGAGCAGGTTTTATTTGGCGTTGGAAAAGGCGATGATTTTTTCGTGGTGGCTGATCTCGCGCAGAGATTACCCGGCGGCGAATATCGCTTTGATGATCTCCTGGACTGGGACCGTAACCTGACGATGTTGGCATTACTCATGGGCACCTACAGGTTTGATCGCTATAAGACCGCACCGCAAAAGACCGAACCGGTGACATTTCAGTTTCAGGACGGGGGAGACTACACAGAATCCGCTCATATCGCCGCGTCCGTTGCCCGCACGCGCTCATTGGTCAATACGCCATCGTCTGACATGGGCCCCGCTGAACTGGCCGCCGCCGCGCAGGATATCGCCAAGCCTTTCGACGCCCAGATACGCGAGGTGATCGGCGATGATCTGCTCAAAGAGGGATTTGAGATGATCCACGCCGTGGGCCGCGCCTCCAGCCGTACACCGCGACTTATCGACATGACATGGGGTAATGAGAGCCATCCCAAGGTCACTCTGGTTGGCAAGGGCGTTTGTTTTGACAGCGGCGGCCTCGACATCAAGCCATCAAGTTCCATGTTGTTGATGAAAAAAGACATGGGCGGCGCTGCCAATGTGCTGGGTCTGGCCCAAATGATCATGAGCAATCAGCTTCAGGTGCGCCTGCGGGTCCTCATACCGGCGGTAGAGAACTCAATTTCCGGCAATGCTTTTCGCCCAGGTGATGTCCTTAAGAGCTACAAAGGCCTCACTGTTGAAATCGAGAATACAGACGCCGAAGGCCGTTTGGTTTTGGCCGATGCCCTGGCCCTGGCAGATGAAGAGGC
Source organism: Alphaproteobacteria bacterium (assembly GCA_006226305.1). Taxonomy (GTDB): domain Bacteria; phylum Pseudomonadota; class Alphaproteobacteria; order M2410; family M2410; genus M2410. The sequence continues at coordinate 16,155 of SBHG01000186.1, forward strand.
ACCAGATCTCCTGATCGATATGGCGACCCTGACAGGCGCGGCCCGGGTCGCGATGGGGCCGGAAGTGGTGCCGTTCTATAGTGAAGACGCGGATTTTGTTTCACAAGTCAGTCAGGCGGGCAAAACGGTCCAGGATCCAGTCTGGCAATTGCCGCTCTGGCAGCCCTACGCAGAGGGTCTCAGCTCCAAGGTGGCTGACGTCATGCATACGTCGCCCGGTGGGTTTGCCGGTTCCATTACCGCTGCGCTTTTCCTGCAGAAGTTTGTCGAAAAGGCCAAAACCTGGGCGCATTTTGACATTTATGCCTGGAATCCAAAGGACCGCCCGGGGCGGCCCATGGGCGGCGAGGCCATGGCCATTCGCGCGCTTTATCAGGTTATTAAGGCAAGATACGCAAAATGATGGGACTATGACCGACAAACGACGCACCGCCGCTCGGCCCGATCTGGCCGCCGATCACCTTAAAGGGCTGGTGATGGCAGAGCGTTATGTCGCCGCTGAGCCTCATCGTGTGACAAGGCCCGCCACGGTCTTGCGCCGCCAGGCCGCCCATGAAAGCGCCATCGAAACCGAACTGCTTTATGGAGAAACCTTCAATCTCTATGAGCTCAAGGAGGGATGGGCCTGGGGGCAGGCCGATATTGATGGCTATGTGGGATATGTCGAAGCCGCCGCTTTGAGCCCCTTGAAGGCGCCATCGAGCCATCGGGTGTCGGCCCTGCGCAGTTACCTCTATACAGAACCGGATTTAAAGTCGCCGCCCAGAGCCCTGCTCTCCATGGGCTCACGGCTCACGGTCACCGGCACGCAGGGGCGCTTCAGCCAGACCGACGACGGATTTATTTTTACCGGACACCTTTGCCCCATGGATCATGTCGAAGACGACTGGGTGGCCCTTGCGCAGAGCTTTATGGGCACCCCTTATCTTTGGGGCGGACGCACCAGCCTTGGCCTCGACTGCTCATCGCTTGTCCAGCTGGCTTTGCAACAAAAGGGATTGGCCGTGCCCCGCGACAGCGATCAGCAGATGGAAGAGATCGGTTCGCCCGTCGACATAGAGGAACTGACCCGGGGCGACCTGGTTTTCTGGAAGGGGCATGTCGCAATCATGATCGACAAGATCCATATGGTACACGCCAACGCCACAGCCATGGCCGTTTCTTGCGATCAGCTTAGCGCCTTTGCAGCAAAAATCGAAGCGGCGGAAGGGCCAGTTCTCGGTTGCCGTCGCCTCAAATAAAAACGGCAGGACGCTTCAGGTCCTGCCGTCAAATTCACTAGTGTGATGGCTCTTTCTATTCCAGCTCGACCGGCGTGTCGCTCAGTGTTGCCAGATAGGCAATCACATTGGTGCGGTCCGTGTCTTTTTTCAGACCCGCGAAGGTCATCTTGGTGCCGGACATAAAGGCCTTCGGGTTGGTCAGGAAGGCATCAAGATCCTCAACGGTCCATTGACCGCCCGCACCGGCCAAGTCAGCAGAGAAATTAAAGCCCTCATGTGTGCCTTTGCCCCGGGTCATGACATTCCAAAGATTCGGGCCAATTTTATTGGCGCCACCTTGTTCAGGTGTGTGACAGGTTTGGCACTTCTTGAAGACCCGTTCTCCCTTATCAACATCGGCGGAAGCAAAGCGGCCACCGGCGACTTCTTCTTCCGTTGTTGCGGCTTCTTCAACCTCTTCGGCTGCCGCAGCAGCTTCTTCAGCGACGGGCGCAACCTCTTCCGCGGCCTCTTCGACAGCTTCGTCAGCAGCTGCTTCCATGTCCTCGGCGGCATCCTCAACAACCTCTTCTGCCACTGGCGCGGCCTCTTCCGCCGCATCCATGGCCTCGTCCACGGCCTCGTCAGCGACCTCGTCAGCAGCTTCAGCGGCCGGGAGCGCGACAGGCGCATCACTCAGAGTGCGCAGATAAGCAATAACGGCCACCGCATCCTTTTCCTTTTTAAAGCCCGCGAAGGTCATCTTGGTGCCAGAGGCAAAGTTCTTCGGATTGGAAAGGAAATGGAACAGATCCTCGTAAGTCCAGGTGCCACCCAGGCCTTGCAGCGCTGCGGAGTAGCCAAAGCCTTCATGGGATGCTTTTTCCAGGCCGACAATGTTCCACAGATTCGGTCCGATTTTGTTGTCGCCGCCCTTGTCAAAGGTGTGGCAGGCGACACATTTTTTGACCGAACCTTCATCGGCTTCGGCGGTAGCCAGGGCCGCCGCCAGATCAAACGTGGAGGCCGGCTCCTCGGTTTCGTGAACCGCTGCGACTTCTTCGCCGCCGTGGGATGCCTCTTCTCCGCTATGGAACATCATTTGGCCAATCGTATTGATGGCGAAAAGGCCCAGGATGGAGAAGCCGAGACTCATACCGATCTTGACCCAGAGGGGTGCTTGCATGGGGTGTACTCCGTGTGCAGTCTAAAGGCCGCAATAGGGGCCTGATAGCGACGAGGTTAATTCGGCGCGGAATGTAGCGGCCACAAGGCCCCGGTGCAAGTCGCGATCTCAGATTATTTCGCCGGAAAGGCAGAGAAAAGGGCCTTTTTCCAGCAGATGGACTGTCCTCAGGGCGCAAGAGAGTAAGGATTTCCGGTAAATCCGGCCTCCTGCGAGGCAAGGGGCGGCATTCTGCCAATTTCCTTGTGGAAAATCCTCGGGGGCCATGCCATGTAAGCCCGACTGAGATACTTGAGGGTCCCGACGCCCATGAAACCGATCATAGTGATTCCCGCGCGGCTTGCCTCCACCCGGCTGCCCAACAAGCCTCTCGCCGATATCGGCGGGGCGCCGATGATTGTTCAGGTCTGGCGCCGCGCCATGGAGGCGGACCTGGGCCCGGTATGTGTGGCGGCGGGCGACCGGGAAATTGTCGAGGCGGTCAAGGCCGCGGGCGGCGAGGCGGTTGCAACCGACCCCGACCATCCCTCCGGGTCAGATCGCATCTTTGAGGCCCTGACACGGCTTGACCCCGATGGCGCCCATGATGTGGTGATCAATCTGCAAGGGGATCTGCCAACGATCAATCCGCAGACCCTGCGGGCCGTGGCCCGGCCGCTTGAAAACCCTTCGGTTGATATTTCGACCCTGGCCGCTGAAATTGTCCGCGAAGAGGAAAAAACCAATCCCAATGTAACCAAGGCGGTCGTCTCAATTGCCCCTGGCGAACAAATCGGTCGCGCACTTTATTTCACACGCGCCACCGCGCCAACGGGTGAGGGGCCGATATGGCACCATATTGGCATTTACGGCTATCGCCGCGCGGCGCTGGAGCGTTTTGTCAGCTTGCCGCCGTCGCCGCTTGAAAAGCGCGAGCGCCTTGAGCAATTGCGCGCGCTTGAAGACGGTATGACCATTGGGGTTGCAATTGTCGACGAGGTCCCGGCCGGTGTCGACACGCCGGAAGATTTGGAACTAGCTCGTCAAGAGCTACACGAAAAAGGAAAGTAAGACATGGACAAGATTTCATTCCAGGGAGAACGGGGCGCCAACTCACATCTGGCTTGCCGACAGTTTTTTCCCGGCATGGATGCCCTGCCTTGCCAAACCTTTGAAGAGGCCCTGGCGGCCATCGCCGATGGAACCGCCAAGTATGGCATGATCCCGATTGAGAACTCCATTGCCGGGCGTGTCGCTGACATCCATCACCTTCTGCCGGAAGCAAACCTCTATGTGGTCGGCGAGCGGTTTCTGCGTGTTAATCACCAGCTGATGGGGGTCAAGGGCGCGACCATTGAAGGCGCCAGCAAGGTTCTCTCTCACGTTCAGGCGCTCGGCCAGTGCCGCAAGACGATTGCCGATCTGGGGCTGCATCCCGTTGTCGAACAGGACACGGCGGGGGCCGCGCGTATCGTCTCTGAAGCGGGCGATCCCACCCAGCTCGCGATTGCCTCACCCTTGGCCGCGGAGATTTATGGGCTTGATGTCCTAAAGTCAGAAATGGAAGATGCTGACCACAACACCACGCGCTTCCTTGTTATGGCGGCTGAGCCTGACGACGCCGAGCCCGAAGATGGCCCGGTTATGACCAGCATCATCTTTCGCGTGCGTAACGTGCCTGCCGCGCTCTACAAGGCCCTGGGCGGCTTTGCCACAAACGGGGTCAATGTCACCAAACTGGAAAGCTATCAGCAGGGTGGGAGTTTTCAGGTTGCCCAGTTCTATGCCGATCTTGAAGGCCACCCCAATGACCGCTCCGTGCGGCTCGCGCTGGAGGAACTGACCTTTTTCACGTCCATGCTGACGGTGCTTGGCATCTATCCCGCCGATCCCTATCGCGACGAGGTTCGCAGTTCTGATTGACGGATTAAATCAAAGCGGAATTTCTTGATCGAAGGCAATGCCCACGTCATTGCCCCGACGCCAGGCGACTTTGCCCGGAACCTCAGCGGTGCGAAGCTCGCCAAGGCCGATGCGCAATATGATTTGATTGGGACCGTTATAGGGCTCAGAAAACCGCAGTCGGGCTCCCAAGGGTGTCAGATCGCGAATGGTGCAGTCCCACGATCCCAGGCCGCCAGGATAGATCAATTGACCTGATTTTAAGGTGCGAAGTCGGTGGAAATGACGTCCGTGTGACCCATCGTCATTATTGCTGTCTTCGAAAGCTTCCGGCTGCTTTTGTTCCAGCAGATGTCGCCAAACCGCTTCGCGCGGCGGACCCTTACTTTTGGATCGGGTGTCAACATCGAATTTGAGCTCTTCGTCAAACTGAACGCCGGTAATGGTTCCCGAAGACCAGACTTTATGGCAGCGCGCCGTACCGATAATGGACTTGCCAAAATCAATCGACAGGATGAACTCATCTGGTAACACGGCACCCTTCGGCATTTTTACTTTGGCGCCACGCGCACTCCAGTCGAGAATACGGCATGCCTCGGGAATATTGCTCCCTGTACGGAGGAAAAATCCCGATTTATCGACAGCCCAGCGCTTTTCAAGACGCTTTTGGGTTATTTGCGAAGAGGCGCTCATGAGAGCATTTCTAACGCATCATCGTTAAAAACCGCTTAAATGGAGGGTCTTTCTGCGGTTTTAGCCCTCCTCAAAGGCCCAGGCCTTAATCAATTGGTGAGAAATTGCCATCGGAGGTGGAACCCATAAGGGGGCTTCTCGCGGCCCGCGCCGATTGAGGCCCAGTCCAGCACCTGCTTCCGCGGCCTTGACGGCATCGCGCACCACATCCCTGTCAAACCACACCGCCTGCGCCAATTCATTCGGATCGATGGTGATATCGGTTGTCGAGGCCTGGGCGATACAGCCGATCATCAAGGAAGAGGGAAAGGGCCAGGGCTGGGTGGAGTGATAGGACACCTCCGCGACTTTAATGCCGGTTTCCTCGAAAACTTCCCGGGCCACAGCCTCCTCGATGGATTCGCCTGGCTCAACAAAACCGGCCAGTGTGGAAAACATCTTGGGCGGCCAACCTTTGCCATTGCCCAAGAGAGCCCGTTCTCCGTCGGTTGCCAGCATGATCACCACCGGATCCGTGCGCGGGAAATGCTCCGCCTGGCAGGAAGGACAAACCCTTTTATATCCGGCTTCCTGAATATGTGTGGGTGCGCCGCAAACAGCGCAAAACCCGTGCCGCGCATGCCAGTCGATCATGGCTTTGGCCTGCGCCAATATGGCGGCGTCACCGCCGGGCAAGACCGTGCCTGCCGCGCGCATCTCCATAAATTCGCCAAGACCGGCGAGCGGCCCTTCTTCTTCCGGCGACCGGGCAGGGTCAAGATCCTGAGCAAAATAGGCGCGCTCGCCTTTCACGCCCAGAAAGAGCGAGCCGCCCGGTCCCTGGGGCAAATCCTTGATGAGGTCCGGCCGCATCCAGCCCGCATCATGGCCTTCTCCCTCGCGCAGAGGCGGCAGAACCAGAGGCTGTAGCCGCCAAAACGGAATGATCAGGCTGGTTTCGGCTTGTCGGGCCGCGCCGATCCAGTCCGGATCAAGACGCCGATGCGCCGCCCTGTCCAGTGGGCTATTGGCAAAGGTGTTGATATTGCGAGGCAGGTGATGGGTGTCGTTCGCCATGAGGCTGACTGGGCTCCTGGAGCGAGAAGTGGGAACGGAATCGGGCCAAAGTTGACATGATGGCACTCTCCCGGCAAGCGGGGCCTTCGCGCACTGTCCAGCGGCCCCATTTGGCCACATTAGGCCTTGCAATTGGCCCCTTAAGTCCTGATATAAGGCCCCGGGAGGTTGGCGGTGGACATGTCCCTCGCGAACCCGGTCAGGTCCGGAAGGAAGCAGCCGCAACGAGTCCGATGTGGGTCGCCTCACCAATCTCCCACCCATTCCCCAAATTCGCGATTTATCCACCTTTTGTGTGGCCAAGGCCCATGAATCGCCTTCGACAGCGGCTCTGAATCGTTCTATCTTCTCTCAGATGTCAGACAATGCCACCCCAGATACTGCCTCAAAAGGGGCCTACAAGGTTCTTGCGCGCAAGTATCGCCCCAATTCCTTTGAGGACGATTTCATCGGCCACGGGCCCATGGTGGAAACCCTGTCCAATGCCTTTGAAACGAGCCGCATTGCCCATGCCTTCATCCTGACCGGCGTGCGTGGCATCGGCAAAACAACAACGGCGCGTATTCTGGCGCGGGCCCTCAACTACGTGCCGCCAGGCCAGACCAACGAGGCCTCACGTCCTACCATTCACATGCCCGAGGAGGGCGAACATTGCCGCGCCATTATCGAAGGACGCCACATCGACGTCATTGAAATGGATGCGGCCTCCCGCACCGGTATCGGCGACATTCGCGAGATCATTGAGAGTGTGCGCTTCCTGCCGGTTTCGGCGCGCTACAAGGTCTATATCATCGACGAAGTGCATATGCTCTCAACGGCGGCCTTCAATGGTCTGTTAAAGACGCTGGAAGAGCCGCCGCCCCATGTGAAGTTCATTTTCGCCACGACAGAGATCCGCAAGGTCCCGATTACCGTCCTTTCACGCTGTCAGCGCTTTGATCTGAAGCGTATCGATGCACAGACCTTGGTGACCTATCTTGAAAAGATCTGCGATCTGGAAACGGCTAAAGTCGCGCCAGCGGGATTGTCGCTCATTGCCCGCGCCGCAGAGGGTTCTGTGCGCGACGCCCTTTCCCTGCTGGATCAGGCCATTGCGCTTGGCTCCGACGCCGAGGTCACGGAGGCGCAGGTCCGCGATATGCTGGGGCTCGCCGACCGCACCCGTGTTATCGATCTCTTTGAAATGACCATGAGCGGCGAAGTCCCCGCAGCCCTTGATGAATTGCGTGAGCAATTTAACATTGGCGCCGACCCGGCGGTGATCCTCAGCGACCTTTTGGAATTCACCCATTGGCTGACGCGTTTGAAAGTTGCAGCCTCCGCCGCAAAAGACACCAGTGCCTCGGAAAGCGATGTCGCCCGCGGCGAGGAGATGGCCGCCAAACTGCCGCTCTCGACCTTGACCCGCACATGGCAAATGCTGCTCAAGGGCCTTGAAGAGGTGCGCCGCGCCCCGCAGCCGATCTCAGCCGCGGAGATGGTTTTGATCCGTCTCGCCTATGCCGCCGATCTGCCGGCGCCAGCAGACCTGGTTAAAAAACTGACGAGCGGTGCCAAATCCAATAACACCCAGCCCGCGGCGCGAACATCAAGCGCGCCCTCCGGAGCGACCGTGAACCAGCAAGGCGCGGTGCCGCCAACGGCCCATTCGCGCCCGCCCGCCAGTCAGGGGTCACAGGCGGGCAGGACAACCATGGCCGCGCCAAATTTCGCGCCTGAGCAAGCCCCGCAAAATGTGATCGCGACCTTTGCCGCGCTTGTGGAGAAGGTGGAGCAAGAAAGGGAGCTGCGCCTCCTCACTCAGCTCAAAGATCATGTGAACATTGTCAGTTTCGCGCACGGCCGTATTGACATGCGTGTGTCTGACAAGGCGGACCGGGATCTCATTCAGGAACTTCAATCGCGGCTGAAAGAATGGACCGGGGCTCCCTGGCTGATTTCAAGATCCAATGATGAAGGTGCTCCCACATTGCGCTCCGTTGAGTTACAGCAACAGGCTGATCGCATGGCAGAGGTCAAAAGCGATCCCCTGGTGAGCAAAGCCATGGAACTTTTTCCCGGCGCCGAAATCCTGAGCATCAAAGATATGGAAGAAGAGGCCTCTTTCAATGCCGTCTCTTCCATGGACGATGAAACTTCCGAAGACTGATCCCCATAGAAACGACAAAAGTTTGAAAGCGTAAGGCCCCATGAAGAATCTGGCAGATATCATGAAGCAGGCGGGAGAAATGAAATCCCGCATGGAAGAAATGCAGCGCGAGTTGGACGAAATGGAAGTCGAAGGCGTTTCCGGCGGCGGCATGGTGACCGTTGTCATCAACGGCAAAGGCGTCATGCTCGCTGTGCGCATTGATCCCTCGCTCCTGAAGGCCGAAGAGGGTGAAATTCTTGAGGACTTGATTGTCGCCGCCCACAATGACGCCAAGGGTAAAGCCGAAACTTTGGTTGCTGAGAAAACGCAAGGCATCATGGGCGGTCTGTCCTTGCCGCCAGGCTTTGACCTGCCGTTTTGACAATAGGCGTAGCTCATCATGGCCATGAAAACCGGTGTTGAAATTGAACAGCTGATTCAGCTCCTGGCGAAACTGCCGGGGCTTGGTCCGCGCTCGGCGCGCCGGGCGGCGCTGTTTCTGATTAAAAAGAAAGACACCCTCTTGCGGCCTCTGGCCGAGGCTATGGCCTTGGCTGCTGATCGGGTGGTGACCTGTTCCAGCTGCGGAAATGTGGATACGATTGACCCATGCGCGATCTGCTCCGATCATCGCCGTGACAAGAGCCTCATCTGTGTCGTCGAAGAGGTTGGAGATCTCTGGGCGCTGGAGCGCGCGGGTGCCCTCTCGGGGCTATATCATGTATTGGGCGGCACTTTGTCAGCGCTCGACGGCGTCGGTCCGGATGATCTGAACATTTCAGGTCTTGTCGAGCGCGCGGCTCAAGGGGAGGTGCGCGAGGTTGTTCTGGCGTTAAATGCAACGGTCGACGGACAGACCACGGCCCATTACATCATTGACCGCCTAGAAGGGACAGGAGTTGCCGTCTCGCAGCTCGCCCACGGAGTGCCGGTTGGCGGTGAACTTGACTATCTCGACGATGGCACCCTGACAGAGGCCATCCGCGCGCGCAGGCCTTATTAATATCAGGGCTTCACGACAAAGAATGATCGGTCGGATGGACCCCCTTCAAACGGCGAAATCTGAAGGGAGGAGAGTTTCACCAGTTCATAGAGCTCAGGTGTCATAAGCGGCTGGCCGCGCGTGGCAAAGGCCATATTGTCCAGAGCCTGGAGAACGGCCTGACCTTTTGCCTGGCTTCCATTGATCTCAACCAGACCCGTATGCAGGGACGGGCATAGATCCTCAGAAGGGTGCTCCTTTGCAAGCGCCTGCGCACAGCGCACTGCCCGGCTCGGGCCGTCGAAAGTCAGCACGGTGGCGCCATCTTCTGTTTCGCAGATATTATTCGGCGCAAATTTCTGAGCGATCTGTTTGATTTCATCGGCATGCCCGCGAACCGCCAGCACGGTGGCCAGAATGGATTCTGTTTCCCGGGCATGATCTTCGACCGCTGCGCAGAACTGCCGGATTTTCTCCAGATGTTCGGGCTTGCCAGGGAAAGACATGTGTCCCATGCCGGGCATTTCGTAATATTCGGCCCCAGGAATATGATCCGCCATATACTTGGCCAGCCGTCGCGGCACCGCGTTGTCCTTGCGCATGTGCATGACAAGGGTAGGTACCTGAACCATGGGCAGGATGTGCCGAACATCTACCGTTTGAATGAGCTTGATTTGCGCTTCGAGGCTGGCCGGGGTCGCGATAAGCCTCTCTAAGGCCGCCATTGCGTCGGTGCTGATCGCTTCTTCGGGGACTTCGGGATTGAAAACATTGCGCAGGGCGCCTGTCCCCCATTGGCTCAGGCTTCTGCCGATATCTTCTGTGGAGATGCCGATGCTGTAGTCGTCGGCAGCTGCCCAGCGCGCGCAGCCGCCGATCAGAATGAGGCCTTGCACGCGCTCTGGATAGGTGGCGGCAAAGAGCAGGCTCATGGGCGCGCCCTCCGATGAGCCGACCAGGATGGCCTTGTCGAGCCCCACTGCATCCATCACGGCGCGCACGTCGTTCATGCGCTCATCCAGATCCGGCGCTCCTTTGATGGGATCGGACATGCCCTGGCCGCGCTTGTCAAAAGTGACAACATGGCCGAGGGAGGAAAGCAGCGAGGGAATAGAGGCCACCGTCGGCATATTGTCCATGAGTTCAAGGTGAGAAATCATCCCCGGAACGAAGACAAAATTATGGGGACCCGCGCCGCGTTCGTTGTAGGCAATATTGAGCCCGTCGACTTGAGTATACTTTGTCTTATAGGGGCTTGTGTTGATGAGAAATGGCATCGCCGGCGTACTGTCTTTGGGTGCCGGCGCGCCAAGCTGGCCGCTCTCCTTAAAAAGGACCGACACGATATTGTCTGTAATACTCCGACAAATGGAGTCCTGGGCTGCCAGTTCGTCCGCGATGTTGATGTCTTGCCGATCCGCCCACAGGTGATGCCCGGTTCGTGCGTCAATGAGCTGCGCAGTGAAACGCACCATGTCCCGCGCCTTGCGCAAACTGCCTTCCAGAACCAGATGGACACCAAGATCCTGACCAACCTGGCGCACGTCCACGGCGCGACCCTTATAGGTAAAGGTCGAGTTGCGGGCGATCACATCCAACTTGGCGTGTTTTGAAAGATCCGTGATCAGATCTTCCGTCAGGCTATCGGCAAGATGTTCCTGCTCCGGGTCAGAAGAAATATTGCTGAACGGCAAAACCGCGAGAGAGGGGCAATCGGGTAAGGGTTGGACCTCAGATGTGCCAGCTTTTGCGGCCGTCCCCACCGGCGATGTTTCATGAGCCCAGGCCAGAATAAGAACGAGGGGAAAGCCGAGCACGGCGATGATCACGACGAGCCGCACCGCCCAATCGGGCAAAAGCAGCGCTGGAAACACCGCAACGGAGATTTGTACGATAACCCAGGCCGCTACTGCATAAATCGCCGCGAACTGGAACACCTTCCGGCGCTTAATCTCTTCCCAGAATTTTTTCATCGACCCCTGACCTGGATATGGCGAGATACTCAGACAACAGAATATGGCAGGTATTCAAGGTTAGGCAAGCCGCTGTTTTAGGCTTCTTTGAGTAGCTTGGCCACATCCGGTGCAATATCGGCCGGCGCGGTCATAGGTTCAAATCGTTTGACCACATGGCCCGACATATCCACCAGAAATTTGGTGAAGTTCCATTTGACCAGATCAAGTCCAAACAATCCCTTCGTCTCCTTGCGAAGGAATTTAAACAGCGGGTCGGCATTTCTGCCGTTCACATCCACCTTGGCGAACATGGGGAACTTCACCCCGTAGTTCAGCGTGCAAAACTCTGCGATCTCCTCGTGGGTGCCTGGTTCCTGTCCTGCAAACTGATTGCAGGGGAAACCTAGCACTTCAAAGCCATAGTCCTGATATTTTTCATAGAGCTCTTCCAGGCCTTCATATTGCGGTGTTAACCCGCATTTGGACGCCACATTGACGATAAGCAGAACCTTGTCCTTGTAGTGGTCCATCGGCACATGAGCGCCGTCGATGGTGGTGACTTTAAAATCGTAAACCGTTTTGTCGCTCATGGTATTAGGATCCTTCCTGGTTGCCGGGCAGGGCCACGGCGGCCACTTCGTCGGCGGCCGATTCAAGTTGCACGTCACTGATGCGTTCACCGGTCCGCAAGACTTTGTCGGTGGAAATGGTGATTTCGCGAATGTCTTTTTCCGCCAGATTAAAATGGCTCTCCAGATTGCCAACTCGCTTTCTGAGCCGCAAGACGTCATCCATCATTTTGCCGACTTCCACCTGGATGAGGCCAGCCTGCTCGCGCATCCTTGCGTCTTTGAGCACCGCCCGAACCGTATTGAGGGTGGCCATGAAAGTTGTCGGCGAGACAATAAAGACCCGTGCTTTGAAACCCGCTTCCACAACGTCCACGAAATTGGCATGCAGCTCCGCATAAACCGCTTCTGACGGCAGGAACATCAGCGCGGAATCGGCTGTTTCACCCGGCACGATATAACGTTCGGAAATATCCTTGATATGTTTCATGAAAGCGGCGCGAAAGGCGCGCTCGGCCAGCTTCTTTTCTTCGTCCGTTTCCGCCGCGCGCAGGGCGTAAAAGCTCTCCAGCGGAAATTTGGAATCCACCGAGATCGGCCCGGGCGGATTGGGCAACCTGATCAGGCAATCCACTCGGACACGGGTGGAAAGAGTGGCCTGAAGCTCAAAAGCCGACGGCGGCAAGGCATTGCGCACAATGTC